>NZ_JAEQCI010000009.1:0-134832 GCF_020738565.1 Microcoleus sp. PH2017_12_PCY_D_A
TGTGACGCTAATACTGCATAATTTCAGCCCAAAAGCGTTTGGATTCCAAGTTTTCACAACTGATAAAAAAACCGACCCACATCTGCGGAATGTGGGATTTAAACTTACCATTAATTTTCCATTTACCATTTTTCCATCCTACCAATCCGCCCACAATTATTACAGCTAAAAGACTGAACAACAAGCTTGTTACGCCTGGATGCAGCCGATCGCCCTTTTGAGGTATCTTGATAACGAGGGGTTTGTCAATATCATTGGTAATCGCAGAGGAGACAATTCCTCCCGCCCCCAAGCCAGCACCTAATATTTGAATGGTTTTTTCTAAAGAGCGATCGCGTTCTGCTTGCTCAATCTCCACCCGTCCTCGGATAGCATTTAAAGCTTTTTCTAGTAAATCCGATCCATTGGCAAAATAGTCCAAGTCTGCTTGAATTTGCTCTGCAAAAATATGAGCTTTTTCATCTGCAAAAATTTCAAGAAAACTTAAATCTTCTTGTGGGTATTTTTTTTGGAGCAGCTTTAGCTCTCTTTCATAATTTTGAAGATTGATTTTAAGAGGGAGGCGGTAGTTATCCAAGTTTCTGATTAACTCAACGTAACTAAGATTAAGGCTAGGAATGCGGTTGAGTGCCTTTTTTAAGTCTTCTAAATTACTCGCATCTAAGGTTTTACGATCTGGCAAACTTTCAACAATAGCTATTTCTGCTTTTACTTCTTTATAGCTATTGGATAGGACTTTATAAACAGAGCGACTTAATTTATATGCCTGAGTAATTTTATGGCGATAGCAAAAAATATCAACTAAATTAGGGTATTCTTCTTGTAATTTTCTGTCTGTTTCAGGAGTCACGAATATCCAAACTAAAACGTGACAATAATTTTCTAACTCATCGGCAATACCATACTCAAAAATGGGACTACCAAATAATTCACCCGATCGGTAAAATGGAGGAGTGTCTAACTTGTCTGGAATAAAAGCTCTCAAACATCCATCTGCCAAAGATTTCAGCTTTTTTTTGTCTTCTCTTGAGTTCCAAAATTGCCAAGTTTTCTCTGGAGTGTACCAAAGAGTTAACAATAAAGTTTGACCGAGAGAAGAATTAACTTGGCTTGGCATCCAGCAGTCGCTGGGATGCAATCGTTTAAAAAAGTCTATATCTACGTCAGAAGTTTTGATTCCCTGTTCGTTTTTTTCGGGACGGCGGACATTTAATGCTAAGGCAAATGTGTCGTGAATTCGGACGGGATACGCAATGCCTGCGATCGGGGAATCTGACCATTTTTCAAAGAAAATGGAGGCATCGTCTTCGGTTTGTTGAGCAGAAAGTTCAACTCGATATCCGGGTTTGTCTTGGATATCAATTGTTTGATTAATCCCGAATTCTTTTAAGATATTTTCGCCTTTCTCAAATAGTTCTTTGAGATTATCTTTTTGAGGTTCAGATTCTTTTCGCAAATGATATGCAAACAAATGAACATTCGGCGCATAGATTTTGGAAGGAGACATAAAAGCTATTTCCCCTTTTCGATTTCTTTGAGTTTTTGTTTGACTTCTTTACTTAATTCTTGAAAGACGTTACTGACTCCTGCTTTAGGTTGTTGAGCTTTAACCTTAGTAACTTCTTTGTTATTTGGTACAAAGTTCCTAAGCTGTTCTCTGATATCTTTGTGTTTTCGTAACCATGTATTCAGAGTTTCCTCTATATTTTGCGAAGGTTCGCTGCTAACAGATTCTAAGGCTTGCTCCAATTCTCTTAAACAGTCTATTTCAATTGATTCGCTTTTCACAAAGTTTGGAAAAGCTAATAATAGAGGATTTGTAGTCATAATTTTTAGTTTCCTATAGCGCAAAATGCAGCCCAGTAAAATGGGCTTTCAAATGGTTTTTCGTCAGAATCGTAACTTCCAAGGAAACCTTTGATATCTTGGGTTGACTTTGAATCTAATTTTAATTCGCCAATCCATTCTAGTAATTTAGATTGGGTAGCATCTCGCAGCCAAATTTGGGCCGTATTGAGGGCTACTGCCATATCAGCGGTTGCCAGATTTTCGTAGCATTTAATCATTAGATAGGCAGTGGCGAAGTCATCGACTGACCACAAACTGGAGAGAACCCCCTGACTACCAGCATACAAAAAGCCTGTAGCCAAGCCAATACAGTCATCACTCTGCTTTGTTGTGTCTGTCAACCCCGTTTCGCAAGCGGAGAGGGTGACGAGGCGACATTTAGGTAAGTTCAGTGTAGCAAAGATGTCTTGCAGAGTTAGGCATTTGGCGGGGTTGGCTTGTCCCCCGGAACGCAATCGGAGGGATTTTTGCCCGGTGGGGGTGGGTGAGTCTGTTGATTCGATCGCTCCTGCTAAGATTAGGGATGAAATTAGGGGTGTCTGGAAATCAAAGGAACCGTGACAGGAAAAGTGGACGTAGTGCGCTTGGGCGAGGGTTTCCAGGTTGTCGATGAGGGCGGTTTTGGTGGCTTGTTGTTTGCTTAAAATGTCGGCGGGTGTAAAGTCGCGTTTGATGACTTCTACTTCTATATCCGTGTATTTAAGGTCTTCGGTAGGGTTTTGGATAGCAAAGAGGGTGCGGGTATCGGCGGGTGGGCGTTGTCGTTGCTGTACCCGTTGCAGGAGTTGACAACTGGGGGCGTATCGCACGCCTTTTTTGAAGCAATCTAGCAGACAAGGATTAGCGGGGGGTTGGAGATGCGGAGTTTCTTGGTTAAATCGCTTCCAAGTTTGTTGGCTAACAGATAGGGCATGAAGGGGGAATAGATGCAGGTAGCGGTGGGGAACTAAAAGTAGGGAGTCACAATTGGCTAGGGCGGGATGATTGAGAATTTCCTCAAGGCGCAATATTTGGGAAAGATTACTCAGCCACTCGGAAAGATTATCTTGCCAGGTTTCGGTGTTGTTAAATAAGGCTTCGAGATACTGTTTATTCCACACTTCCAGATTTTCTAATTCTGCTTTGTCAAACTGCACAACTTCCAAACTTGACTGAGTGACGATGAAAATTTGGAAACTGTCCGTGCCGATATACCACTCTAAAATAGCGGTGTGGGAGTCAATCAAATCGCGGATTTCGGCAACGGTAATAGGTTTGACTTCTTGAGTGAGGGTGAAGGCGGGATCTAGTTCCTGACACTGGGCGAAAACTACGTCGAGTTGACGCTGATATTCTTGCAGGAGTTCGCGCTGTTGGGCGATATACTCGCGGGTGTAGCTGGATGTTTCGCTGCTACGAAATCCCTGGAAACTGTCGCGATTAAAAGTGCTGTTATTATCTACTTGCGCTAATTGCCGTATTGATGAAATGGTACTTCTTAGCCTGCGTAATTCCTGTTTGAGTGAATCGCTAGCGTCTTTTGGGTAAAGTTCGGAATTTGCTAGCAGTTCGACTAAGTTGCGGGATTTGCTGCGTTCGACGGTTTCGAGAGCTTTTTCAATTTGTCCGTCATTGATGCAGGCTTGCACCATTTTGATGTAGACATCTATGGCATCCGATTGGATTTCTTGACGGGCTGCTTCGTTGGTTGCCCATTCGCGACGTTTTTCTACTGCTTCTATGGCTTTTTCATAACCTTGTATAGCTACTGTCCAGTTTTGAGTAATAAAAGCAGTGTCACCTAACAATAGAGCAGAGCCAAAACATTCTCTGGGTAACAATGCAGGAGTGAAAATTTCTAGAGACAATTGCAAACATTCAGTAGCAGATTTAATTTCACCCTTTTCTTTGTAAATAAATCCTAAAGTACGTTGAGTAAATGCCCATTCATAAGGATTTTTTTCACGAAGGAAAACTTGTAAAGCCTCTTGGCTATGAGTGAGTGCTATTTCTAAGTAATCTAGTCTTTCACCATTACTTATGAAGAGATAAATGGCTGCTAGGTTATGTTGGATATTTGCCCAATCTAGGGGAAACTCTTCACGGGTAACAACTTGTAAGGCAGATTGGCAATATTTAATTGCTATTTCCCCATTATACGCCTTATTTTTCGATTTTTTTATGGAGTTCTCTACTAAGTTATTTTGAATCATTGCCCATTGTCGGGGAAATGCCTCACGGCTATAAACTTCTAAGGCATCTTGATAATTGGCAAACGCCAACTCTTGATTATATGCTTTTTTCCCTCTAATCCTTTGAGCGTAAGCCATTGCCAGATTATTTTTAGTTCTTGCCCAATCTTCAGGAAACTCTTCAGGGGTGAAAACTTCTAAGGCATTGTGATAAAATGCTAATCCTTGTTTGATATTTTCTGTTTCATCGCCGAAAATTCTATCCCTATAAGCATTGCCCAAATTATGCTGATTTCTTGCCCAGTTTAAAGGAAATACCTCACGGCTATAAATTTTTTGCGTCATCTCAAGACCTGTAATAGAAATTTCTATGTTCTGGGCTCTGTTGCCTAAAGGGAACTCTTTGATTAAGCTACTAAAATTGCTAACAATATCAGTAATTATTAAAGCTTCTGGATAATCTTCTGTGTCTATAATTGCTGTTGTCCAGTCTCGCCATAAGATCCTAAACTCCTCATTTAGTTTGTCTTGATTTGCTGCTAATATTGGGTAAAATCCTTGGGGAGTATCATTGCCTTCTAAAATTGCTTGTAAGATTTCCAACCAAAAATCTAAATAGGTTTGTGAAGTTTTATTTGCTGCATCATTGTTCATAGCTATTTCCATTGCGTATAACCTTCAAAGTATCAGCCCTGATTTCTGCAAACTTCCACTCAGTCTCTTTTTTCGAGGTCAAACTACACAAACAAAGTCTGCCTACGGGGACTAAGAGATAACAAAATATTGCAACTTGTCAATATTTTTCTTAGTTTCTATACTGTAAACACTCTATTTAGCTGTTAGGCTTTCGATCGCATTTCTGTTTCGCTCGCACCAGCTCGCACCATAATTGTCCGAACAAGAGAACCAAATATCCTCCACCCGACAAGACTTAGGCTGGCGTGCCGTGTCGCTAACAGCAAATCATCAAGGCGTATCTGTATAATGCCATCAAATATGACAGTATTGCCCACAATATTGCGAGAGTCCCCTGGTAATGGTGGAAGATACATTCGCTTAGTCGATTTGAACTTTAGCAGTTCACCGAGGAGTTGCTTTGCATCAGGATCGTCAGAAAAAATTGGTTGCAATCGCAGCAGTGAGGCATAATCGCGGCGGCCCTGAACAAGGTCACAGGTTGAGCTTGCGACAGCAAACTTCATGTTAGTAATACGTTCTCCCAAGAAGTAGCCAGCGTCACTACTAATAATATCTCCCCGCAAAAGCGCGAAGGCATCCTCATCGTCGCCAACCAAACCTCTTGCTAGCATATCCCGATACTCAATGGGCTGACGCACCAGCGCTCCCTCTGCTCCGAAAACTTTCTGACGGTCTTTTGTCTTACCAAGTCGATCGGCAAAGTCCTGAATAATTGTGAAAACTCGATCATCGTGAGAAAGTTCGCGTAGCTGATTTTCAAGAGTTTCGAGATTATTAGGCTCATTATTTGCTACAGCCATCACGATCGATCTATCCTATTGTCGATCGCATTCTTAGATTCCAGAGGACGCTCAATTTCATCAGGATCGAGCATCACTTCATCATCTTCATCCAAGTCGAAATTCTCTGGAACTAATCGATCGAAGCTATTGCGGGTTGGAAGTTCAGGCAGATCTCCCAGCATCGCAACTGCTTCAGCAAGTAGATTCAGATTCTCTGGATCGGGGTGTTTTTGTGCCGCCCGCACAGCCAAGATGACGATACGCAATCCTCCCCTTAGCCGATCGACATCACGAGCTAGTCCATACATTGCTTGAAAGTCATTTTCCTCAATAATGCGGTACTGTCCTGTTTTTGTCTGGAGGGTAGCAATGACACCATTGGCGATCGAACTCAGTGCTTCTGCGCCCTTCAAACGAAACTTCTCAAATGATGTCCAATTTGCACCGCTTCGCAACCTAAATTTTTTATTTGTAATTTGCATAGTTTCACCTCTTTACTATATCCTAACGTAAATTCAACGAAAAAACAACGGCTTGCGAGAATATTTCGTGACAGGCGAAGAGATGGGGAAAAGCCGGTTTCTTGGATGGTGCGCGAGTGGCCAGAAACGGGTTTTTCGCTATGTTTTTATTTCTTGCAAAATGCGACTATTCAAACGCTCATACTCATCCTCTAGCAGCCACATTTTAGCAGATTCGTAATTGTCACTAGAAAAAATAACTTGATAGTTTTGTGCCGGGTTATGGATGCAAAATATCCCTGATTTTTCCTTAACTAACATCAGGATATAAGGAGGAGATATCAGAGTATCAGCCCAGATTTCCGCAAACTCCCACTCAGTTTCTTGCATGGTAAATTCCACTCATACTCACCAAATTGTCTGAATAGTGGTTAACGCTTGAATTTTCGCGTCGCGGGTGACTAACGGAAGACTTAAAGATAAAGCAGTGGCTGCAATAATCCTATCTGGCATATCTGGCACCACATCGCGGGGAATCTGACGCAGAGTTTGCGCTGTTATTACATCCAAGGGGGCGATGGCTAAACCAGTCCCCGGATCGGATAAGGCATTGATTAACTGCTCAAATGCCTCTTCGGGCAATCTATATCTTTCCACTAAATACCCTAATTCTACCACAGAAATTGCGGACACATAAATCGAATTCCCTCCTGCTAATGCTGTATCCAAAGCAGTCATTGCTGCTGGCGATAATCGAGCATTCTCCCGCAAATACCAGATAATTGTATGAGTGTCGGCGACAACGGCTGTCATTAAATATCGCCTCTAGGAAAATTTCCCCACATTTCTTTTCTAGCTTGGGCAATATCTTCTTCGGTGATATCCATATCTAAATTAGCCCACATTCCTTTGACGCTTTTCAGAGGTCGCTTGAGAATGTTTTTTTGATGAAGAAATTCAGCAAAGTCTAAAACTTCTTGCTGCTGATTCGGGGGTAATTCCCGCAATTTATCTAAAACTGCTTGCTCTAAATCCATTGTCTTTTTTGCTCGGTTTTTGGTGTAGTTGACATAACTTTGATTTTGCTCTGTTCTATTTTCATTATATACCTATCTTTTATACTTTGGATCTTAACCGCAGATGTCGGCGGATAAACGCTGATAAACGCTGATGAGGAGACATCATTTGATTAGTTCTTCAAGGGATGGAAAGAGCAATTTTTCGGCGCTCACTATTTCGCAATCGCAAGGTTGTTGAATTGCGGATATTGCTGATACTTTTCCCAGCAGCAATTGGATGCTTTCAATTAGCAATGGTAGGGTTAATAAAATGATTGATACCGAGACTAGCAAGCTAATCAAGCCATCCGCCCAATTCCAGTGCAGCCAAGCCACGGCGATCGCAGCTAAAATTACTCCAGCCGACGAAAATATATCGGCAACGGCGTGCAAAAAGGCGCTTTTGAGGTTCAAGTCGCCGTGACAGCAGGAGTGCAAGCAGCAAGCATTGATTGAGTTGATGCTTAAACCGACTATTGCGGTAATTAACATCGGGAGTCCTTCTACTTCCGGGGTTGGGGACAGCAAGCGGGCGATCGACTCTGCTGCAATCCAAAGCGCGATCGCTACTAAACTGATACTATTAACTAAGGCTGCTATGATTTCTCCCCGTGCAGGAATTGCCGATCGCGCGATCGCACAATCCACCGATTTACTGCTTTTTAGTGACGAATACCAAGTCGCAGTTAATGCGATCGCTAAAGCTGCTACATCAGACAAAACATGACCGGCATCTGCCAATAGGGATAAACTGTGAGAGCTCGTGGCGGCGATTAACTCTGCTACGAAAAAGCTACTAAGCAGTACCAAAGCTGTTTGTAAAAGTCGCACTTTGGCAATTCTGGGATTGGGATTGTCGCATTGTGCGAGATTCTTGGTGTTTTCAGGGTTAAAATTGTCCCCAACTGGAAATATCATGCAGCAATCCTTACAGCTAAACTCGATTTTCAATCAAACATTAGATGACTCATTATACGCCAAGTCCCGACCCGGAACCGCCGCATCCGATCGCAAATTCCCCAAATCCTGAAATCAACGATCGTCCAATTGGCGACAACCAACCAAATATTTTAACAGGCGAATCTTTAATTGATTTGCGGCTGTACAACCAGTCAAATTTCGATCGCGGAAGACCTGGTTGGCTAATTTTGCTGTGGTGGTTGGTGCAGGCGATCGCATTTCCCCTCACTCCACACCCTTGTAATAGCATCAGAAGCGGCTTGCTGCGGTTATTTGGTGCAAAAATAGGTCGCGGTGCGGTGATTCGCCCTACGGCTCGTTTTACCTATCCCTGGAAAATTGAAATCGGTGATTGCAGTTGGATTGGCGATGATGTTGTATTGTACAGTTTGGATCGAATTGCGATCGGCAAACACTGCGTCATTTCTCAAAAAAGCTACCTCTGCACCGGCACTCACGACCCCCAAGACCCAGCCTTTAGCTTAATCACAGCACCTGTTATCATTAATCATGGCGTTTGGATTGCCGCCGACTGCTTCATTGGCCCCGGTGTCGAAATCGGTGCAAATGCTTTAATTGGAGCTCGCAGCAGCGTCTTTAAAAATATGCCAGCCGGCTTTGTTTGCACGGGAACACCCTGTCATCCCCGCTATCGGCGAGAAATTCAAAAAAGTTCGTAGTGAGGACTTCAGTCCTTTCTTCTGCACTTCGTCAAGAAATAATCGAGAAATATTAAAGCCTTTGGTACAGCCATATATTTACTTAATTTACTACAAAATGACTGTAAATACAATCCCCCAAGAATTACTGACAAATATCTCCCAAGTCTTTACATCTACCTTATTTAAAATCGGGGATAATCCTGTATCGCTGCGGTCACTTGGGGAACTGATTGTATTGTTCGTGGTTGTCCTCGTTATATCGCGAGCTTTTACGGATTTTCTGAAGGAACGCTTGCTCGTGCGATTGGGAATTGACGAGGGAAACCGGGAAGCAATTGCCGTAATCTTGCGCTATTTGATAGTGGCTTTGGGAGTTATTGCTGCCATTCAAAGCATCGGCTTTAACCTCGCTTCTTTGGCAGTTGTCGCGGGGGGATTGGGAGTCGGAATTGGCTTCGGAATACAGGATTTAACAACTAATTTTGTCAGCGGCTTAACGCTGCTTTTAGACAGGCCTGTGAAAGTCGGGGACTTTGTGGAATTAGAAGGATTGATGGGAATTGTCAAAAAAATATCGATTCGCTCGACGATTATTACAACTAACGACGACTCCAGCGTTATAGTTCCCAACAGTACCATGATTAGCAACAAAATTGTTAACTGGAGTTACGACAACCCGCTACTATGTCTGCGACTATCCATAGAAGTAGCGGAGAATAGCAATCCGCTGTTAGTGACAGAAACTTTGTTAAATATTGCTTACGCAGAAGCAGGGGTTTTGTACGAACCGCATCCGAAAGTATTGTTTGTTGAGTTTGGGGATGATAGTTTTAAATTTGAGCTGTTAGTTTGGACCGATCGGCCGACGGAAAGAGAAGTAATTAAAAGTTCGTTGAATTTTGCGATCGAGTACAATTTCCGCCAGCAGGGAATCGATTTTCCGTTCAACGACCGAGAAATTTATTTGAAAAATCCCGAGGTTTTGTTGTCGGTGTTAAATCAAAAGGAAACTGCAATCGCTAGGAACAAAATACCTAAACAAAGCCCAAAAATGCCAATACTGGGAGAGGAAGCCAAAAAGCAACCGTCACTTAGCGGTTTGCTGCGAGAGGTGCAATACTTTGAAACTCTGACGGATCTAGAATTGCGGCAATTGATAGAAGTTGGATACCGCCAACGGCTGCGGCCGCAAGAATTCTTGTTTCGCGAAAATGACCCCGGAGATGCTTTTTACTTGATACTTTCAGGTTCCGTCGAAGTTTTTGTCGAAGCTATTGACAAACACCTAAATAACCTCGGTACGGGTCAGTTTTTGGGGGAACTTTCTTTGATGTTGGGAATCCCCAGAACTGCTTCGGTGAGGGCTTTGGAAGAAACAATTTTGTTTGCAATCAATAAGGAAGGTTTCCAGAAAGTTTTAACTGAACGACCGGATTTATCCGAACAGATTATCCAAGAAATAGTCAAACACAAAGAAGAGTTAAGCGAGAGACAGCAACTATTGCGAGAGATGGAATTAGTAGAGGCAGCGGAAGAGGATGAAAATCCTGTAGAATGGGTGAGGCAACGGCTGAAGAAATTATTTAGTGTTTGAAGTTAAAATTAACCTAAATAAATATCGCACATCTGCTATTATTAACGGATAAAGTTAATCGTAATTGCTATGACGCGATTTATTCACGATCGCTTTGCTAAAGAATTTCTGGAAGAATTGCTGTCGCCGATCGGTACGGTGAATGTCGGTCGCGATGTGACAAGCGAAGTCCGAGAAATCGATGTTTACTTCACTCCTGGTACCCCAATTCCCGAATACTCCGAAAATCTAGGATTGTTGGGAAAAATGGCTGGTACAACTGCTATTTTTGAACCGTTTCGCAATCCAGTAAATGTGGTCGAGGCGATTAGCTGTATCATTAAGCTGTGGAATTTGCGAGGTGAATTGCAGCGGGGGGCTAAAAGAAAAAATACTCCCTCTGATGATGCTGAGTTGAAGCATTGGTAGAGGGTTTTGGTGCGATACCGAACTCGCAAAATTGGGTTGAAGGAATTTATTTTTTGCCGGGGCATTGGGAATCGGCAATTGTGGTGATTCACCAGTTGCCAGAAACTCCCGAAACTCTGTGGTTGAGGATTTTGGGCAAAGGGAAAGTGCAGGAAAGGGCGATCGCCCAAATGAGCGTTTTAGCAACGGACGATCCGTTGCGGATTACTGCGCTAGAATTATTGTATCGGTTACAGTCAAATTTAGTAGCTGATATCCCACAGAAATTAGAGCCAGAAGAGCGGGAGTTAATTATGGCGATTGCACCACTTTTTCGAGAACAAATACAAGCTGCACAGCAACAAGCTAGGGAAGAAGGATTAGAACAAGGGCTAGAACGAGGGCTAGAACGAGGACTGGAACAAGGGCTAGAACGAGGGCTAGAACGAGGCAGACAAGAACAACAGCGGTTAATCTTGGAAAATTTTCTGCGAGTTCGCTTTGGAGAATTAAGCCCGAAAATGACGGTTTTTCTATCTCCAATATCCAAGTTGTTTGCTGCGGATTTTACGATTTTGTTGCTGGCAATATCGATGCTGACAGTCGATGAATCGGGGCGGGAAGAAGCGGTCAAGTTGTTAGCTGAAAGTGTCTTAAAAATGTTTGTTACTAACTTGGAGGAGATTCGGCCCCAGGCTGTGACTAATTTATTGGCTTTGCCGATCGCAGAATTGACATTGTTTGTAGAACAACTGCCACAGTTATCGGATGCTGAATTGAGGGAAAGGTTGGTTGACAGTTGACAGTTGACAGTTGACAGTTGACAGTTGACAGTTGACAGCAAAGTTTGAAAGCTCAAATGATGGGGGAAAGGGAGAGGGAAAGCGACGGGAGCATCTCTTTTTTGAAAAAAGCATTTTTATTATAGTGCGAGCGTCCCCGCTCGCGATCGGTGCAAGGCTAGCGAGCGGGGACGCTCGCACTATGAAATGCTAAACTGAGATACTCCCAAAACGACTACTCAAAACCTCAAAAATTAACCCCATCACCCATCTTCCCATCAACATTCGATCGCACTAGGAATTTAACTCCGCAGGCAAAATCAAGTGCAGCAGAGCATCGATCGCTCGATCGCGATCCATGGGCATAATATCTTTACCGTGCATCATCTCCTGGGTTAACTGGAAATATACCAGAGAGCCAATAAAAATCCGCGCCGTCGCCTCCGGATCGGACAATTTTAACTCTGGATGCAATGTTAAATATTCAGTCAGCCGATCGATACCCGGTTTAGCTAAGTTTCTCACAAAAGTCTGCGCTAGCTGCGGAAAACGCCCCGACTCCGCAATCACTAGCCTGACGAAATTGAGAAATTCGGGTTCGTGCGTCGCCTGATCCAATATAGTTGTGGCAATGAATCGCAGCGCTACGGCGGGTTCTTCATCCAGAATTGTAAAATGGACTTTTTTTCGCGCCAGCCACTGCACCAAGGCTGCAAACAATCCCTCCTTATCTTGAAAGTAGCTGTAAACCGTGGCTTTGGAAACTCCCCCCGTCTTCGCTACCTTGTCCATACTCGTGCCCGCGTAGCCGTGGGTTAAAAATTCTTGCATCGCACCTTTGAGGATTTGCTCGCTTTTATCACCTGCTGTTGCGTCTGGTTCGATTGGTTTTGTCCTAGCCATCTCTGGTTTCTGTAATTTTTGCTTCGGGTATTGACATCATTATACTGAACGGTTTAGTATTCAAATAGAAACTAAACCGTTTAGTTTTTACCTACCCAAATCATGAGGTGTGTCATGGTACACCGATTAACAGCAGAAAGCTTATCCTCCAATTCACCCTTAGTTAAACAACTCCTAGTTGTAGCAGCGTTCTTCACTCTGGCGGCTGGGGGAACTACAGGCTACACGATCTGGCGATCGCGCATTCCCGATCCCAACGCAGCCACCGCAGCCGCCACCGTCACAGCATCCCAATTAACCAGTGTGACAGCCTTGGGGCGATTGGAACCGAGGGGAGAAGTGATTAAAGTTTCGGGATCTGGGGCGGCGGATGGAAACAGGATCGATCGACTCCTGGTAAAAGAAGGAGACATGGTGAAAACAGGTGAAACGATCGCAATTTTGGACAATCGCGATCGCCAGCAAGCAGCCTTTGAGCAAGCACAAGAACAAGTGCGCGTTACCCAGGCAAATCTAGCAAAAGTGAAAGCTGGAGCCAAAAACGGCGAAATTCAAGCCCAGAAAGCCAGTATTGCCCGCTTAGAAGCCGATCGCAGCAACGAGATCGCAGCGCAACAGGCGATCGTTGCTCGCTTAGAAGTCGATCGCAGCACCGAAATTACAGCCCAACAAGCCACCATTGCGCGCTTGCAAGCTGAACAGCAAGGGGAAATTCAAACCCAACAAGCAGCAATTGCGCGCATAGAAGCCGAACTCCGCAACGCCATAAACGAACAGCGACGCTACTCGCAACTGTACCAACAGGGAGCAATTTCTGCCTCAACTAGCGACAGCAAAAGCCTCGCCGCCGAAACAGCCCAACAGCAACTCAACGAAGGAAAGGCAAAACTCAACCAAATTCGCCAATCCCGCCAGCAGCAGATTAACGAAGCCCAAGCCAAACTGAATCAAATTCAGCAATCTCGCCAACAACAAATTAACGAAGCGCAAGCCAAACTCAGCCAAATTCAGGAATCTCGACAGCAGCAAATCGACGAAGCCGAAGCAAATCTCGATCGCATCGCCGAAGTGCGCCCCGTTGACATAGAAGCAGCCGCCGCCGAAGTCGGTTCCGCCCAAGCCGCCGCCAAACAAGCGAAAGCCAATCTAGCTCTAGCTTACATCCGCGCTCCCAGAGATGCTCAAGTCCTGAAAATTCACACGTATCCTGGGGAAAAAGTGGGCAACGATGGCATTGTCGAACTCGGACAAACTCGCGAAATGCTGGCGGTGGCTGAAATCTATCAAAGCGATGTGGACAAAGTACGGATTGGACAGCCAGCCAACATTACTAGCGATTCTTTCCAGGGGGAATTGCAGGGAAAAGTAGAATATATCGGTTTGCAGGTGCAGCGGCAAAACATTGTTAACACCGATCCTTCTGCGAATATTGATGCTCGAATTGTGGAAGTGAAAGTGCGTTTAGATGCAGCTTCTAGTCAAAAAGTAGCGGGACTGACCAATTTGCAAGTCAAGGTTGCGATCGGCGGGAATTAAGAATTAAGATTTTTTTAACCGCAGAGAGCGCAGAGGACACAGAGAAAACAGAGGAAGAGAAGAGAGATATGATTGGACTAATTAAACCTTTACAACAGTTAAGAAACAGAACTCCTCTCGGATGGTTGCAACTGAGTCACGACAAAGGACGAATGGCGGTTGCAGTTGCAGGAATTGCCTTTGCTGACGTTTTGATGTTCATGCAGTTGGGATTTCAAAATGCGCTTTACAGTAGCAATACGCGCCTGCACCAAACTTTGCAAACAGACTTAGTTTTGATGAATCCCCAAGGCCGGAATTTGCTGAATTTATCTTCTTTTCCAAGACGCAGATTATATCAGGCGATGAATGTACATGGTGTGAAATCAGCCGATCCACTTTACGTGAAAATTGCCAACTGGAAAAATCCCGAAACTAGGCAGGAAACGTCGATTATGGTGTTGGGATTTAATCCCGATCGCCCTGCATTTGACCTGCCAGAAGTCAACAAAAATTTGAACTTGATTAAATTGCCGGATACTGTGTTATTTGACCGAGCTTCAAGGGGAGATTATCAAGGGTCTATCGCCCAAATTAATCAGGGACAATCTGTTAAAACTGAGATCGATCGGCGCACAATTGCGATCGGCGGTTTATTTACAGTTGGAGCATCTTTTGCCGCTGACGGAGCTTTAATCACCAGCGATCAAAATTATCTACGCCTGTTTCCCCGACAGGATTCTGCAAGCGTAAATGCCGGATTAATTCAACTGCAACCCGGTGCTGACTCGCTGCAAGTCCAACAAGTTTTAAAAGCATATTTGCCGTCGGATGTCAAGGTTTTGACCAAACAAGAATTTATCGAGTTAGAGAAAAATTATTGGGCTAAAAATACTGCGATCGGCTTTGTCTTTAACTTGGGTGTAGCGATGGGTTTCGTAGTAGGAGTAATTATCGTTTATCAAGTTCTGTCAACCGATGTCAGCGACCATATGGCAGAATACGCTACTTTCAAAGCAATGGGCTACCGCAATATTTACTTGCTCGGCATTGTTTTTGAAGAAGCTATTATTCTTTCTGTCCTCGGTTTTTTACCTGGAGTAGGAGTCTCTGTAGCACTATATCATGTGACTCGTCAAGCTACAAATTTACCCTTATACATGACCATAGGTCGAGCATTAGCAGTATTAATTTTGAACATGGTTATGTGCAGTATTTCAGGAGCTATTGCCACTCGTAAACTGCAAGCAGCCGACCCCGCCGACATTTTTTAATCCCAATTATTCATCTCTCTCTGATCTTTCTCTGTGTTCTCTGCGCCCTCTGTGGTTAAAAAAATCCGAATCCTTAACTTATGAAATCCACTCTTGTTAACCCCACAACCACCAACCTACAGATTTCCGAGCCTGTAATTTCCATGCACAAACTCGACCACTACTTTGGTCAAGGTCAACTGCAAAAACAGGTACTTTTTGATATCAACCTAGAAATATATGCAGGTGAAATTGTCCTGATGACCGGGCCTTCCGGTTCGGGAAAAACCACGCTTTTGACATTGATTGGCGGATTGCGATCGGGTCAATCTGGCAGTCTGAAAATTCTCGGTCAAGAGATGTGCAATGCCAGCCAAGATAAATTAGTAAAGACGCGGCGTAACATTGGCTATATTTTCCAAGCCCACAACTTGCACCGCAGTTTGACGGCGCTGCAAAATGTCCAAATGGGTTTGGAAGTTCACGGCAATTTGTCCCGTGTCGAAATGCGCGATCGCTCTGGGCAAATGCTAGAATTAGTAGGACTAGAAGATAGGCTGAACTATTATCCCGATGACTTGTCGGGCGGACAAAAACAAAGAATTGCGATCGCCCGTGCCTTAGTTAGTCGCCCACAAATTGTTTTGGCTGACGAACCGACAGCAGCCCTAGACAGCAAATCCGGGCGCGAAGTGGTGGTGTTGATGCAGCAACTTGCCAAAGAACAAGGTTGTACGATTTTGTTAGTTACCCACGATAACCGTATTTTGGATATTGCCGATCGCATCGTTCATATGGAAGATGGAAAATTAGCTTAAATTTATATTGGGAATGGGTAATTGGGCAATTAGATTAACAGAAGCTTTAGTCGTGCTATGGTATGTACTAGAACTATGCGTCTAGCTCTAGATGGAAAAACAGGAATTTCTCGACCTGCTTGAGCAGGGTGTAGATAGCTGGAACTTTTGGCGAGAAAAAAATCTGGATGTAGAGGTAGATCTCAGCCAGATTAGCTTCAGTGAAGACTTCAGCGGAATTAACTTTAGTGGGGTTAACCTCAGCGGTTCTGACTTGAGCGAGCTAGATCTCAGCAGGGCTAACTTCAATGGTGCTAACCTCAGCGGAGCTAACCTTAGCGAAGCTCAACTCATTGATACTGACCTCGGCGAAGCCGATCTAAGCAAGGCTAACCTTAGCGAAGCTTACCTTACCGATGCTAATCTGTATGGTGCTAACCTCGTGGGAGCTAATCTTACAAAGGCTCATCTAGGTAATGCTAACTTCCGTGATGCCGATCTCAGTGGGGCTAATCTCAGTGAAGCTTACCTTCTTGGAACTGACCTTCGTGAAGCTAACCTCGGTAAGGCTAACCTAAAATCTGCTGAGCTTATCGAGGCTAATCTTAGTGGGGCTAATCTTAGTGGAGCTTACCTCAATGGAGCTAATCTTAGTGGAACTGACTTCAGCAGGGCTAACCTCCGTAAGGCAGATCTGGGGTACAATGGGTATGATTTTGAGGGAATTAATACTAATGTGATTGAGAGTAACCTCAGTGGGGTCGATCTACATGGAGCTAACCTTACTGGAGCTAATCTTAGCGGGACTGAATTCTATGGAGCTAATCTGATCAGGGCTAATCTTTCAAAAACTCAAGCAGCAAATGCTCAATTCGCTTTTGCCAAGTTTACTGGAGCCTGTATTGAAGGTTGGCAATATAATCACGCTACAAATTTCAATGGAGTAATTTGTGAGTTTGTTTATTCGGATTCTAACAGACGAGAACCCTATCCCGTAGGAAGGAGATTTACTCCCGGAGAATTTACCAAAGTGTTTCAAAAAACTTTTGAAACAATTGATATAGTTATCTGCAATACCATTGATATAGAAGCTTTTGTTTACTCATTTAAAGCCATACAAGCTGAATACGAAGACGCTAGAATAGATATCCAGAGCACAGAAGAGAAAGGGGAGGATATTTATGTAGTTAAGGTGAGTATGTCTCCTGATGTAGATCGGGAGGAAATTCATACTGAATTTATGAAAGTTCATGAATTGATACGGGAAGCTATAGAAGAAAAATATAGAACAGAGATTCGTGTTAAAGAAACTCAAATCGTACAGTATCAGCAGGAAACTCAAACTTTAAGAGAAAATATTAATAATCTACATAACATACTTCAAGGGCAAACAGAGGTACAAAAACTCATGGCAGAAACTCCTAAATACGATCTTCGTGGTTCAAAGTTCGGTGGCGGCTTCGCTGGAGATGGAGGAACACAGATAGGTGGAATTTTAAATGATTATTCATCTAAGCAAAGCCTGGATGAAGCAGCAGCAGAAATTCAACAGCTTTTGAAGCAACTAGAAGAAACTAATCCTACTACAACTGAAACAGAAAAAATGATAGTTGCAGGAAAGGCTGCTGATGAAATAAAGAATAATCCCAGTTTGAAAGCACGAGTGATTGGCGCGCTAAAATCAGGAGGTACTGAAGCATTTAAAGAGGCGGTCGATAACCCGCTAGTTAATGTTTTGGTAGCAATTATTGAGGGATGGATGCAAGCAGATTAGAAACCGGGTTTTTGACCACCCATGCGTAAGTCATGTGCACAAACTCCAACTGCCAACTATCAACTATCAACTGTCAACTATCAACTATTAGATGCACCCAGCATTTCTAAAGTAGCTTTTTGGGCTGTAGTTAATCCTGTTACCCCTGCGATCTTCATCCCTTCATAAAGCCTGGTAGCCCTGAAGATTTTGATGCGATCGCCTGTTTTGACATCCCATAACCTTACCGTTTGGTCTTGAGAACCGCTAACCAAGCTTTCACCATCGGGGCTAAAGGCAACTGAACGTACCTCATTAGTATGTCCGGTGTAAGTTCCAATACACTCACCGCTGCGACCATCCCACAGTTTTACCTTGTGGTCTAAGCTGCCACTAGCAATGGTTTTACCTTGAGGACTAAACGCAATTGAATAGACCCCATTAGTGTGTCCGGTGAGGGTTTGAAGACACTCACCGCTACTGACATCCCACAGTTTTACCCTACGATCGAAGCTACCACTAGCAATTGTTTGACCATCGGGACTAAAAGCAACTGAGTAAACTCGATTGGTATGTCCGACGAGGGTTTTGAGACATTCCCCCGTACTGGCATCCCATAGCTTCACGGTACGATCGCCACTGCTACTAGCTAGAATTTGTCCGTCGGGACTCCAAGCTACTGACCAAATCCAAGTCAGATGTCCGACAAGGGTTTTCAGGCATTGTCCCGCGATCGCAGACCACAGCTTTACCGTACGATCGCCACTGCCACTGGCTATAATTTGACCATCGGGACTAAAAGCAACAGCATAGACCCAATTTTCATGTCCGCTCGCAGTTCTCAGACATTGACCCGTCTTCATATCCCACAGCTTCACAGTGCGATCGCCGCTACCACTAGCTAGAAGTTGTCCATCAGGACTCCAGGCGATCGCATAAACCTGTTTCGTATGTCCAGAGACGATTTGACGGCATTGTCCGGTTTCAGCATCCCACAGCCTCACCGCTGAATCAAAACTGCCACTAGCGATCGTGCGATCGATCGGAGATGTTGCACCATTCTCAATAAGCCTTTGATGAACAGGCAAGATGTCTGTTTCACAAGAAAATTCACTCTTTGTGGAACAGGCATCTTGCCTGTTACTGACATTGGTACAAGATGTCAGATCGATCGGACTCCAAGGAACTGAATAGATCCGATTGGTATGTCCGGCAAGGGTTTTGAAGCATTGTCCGGTTTCAGCATCCCACAGTCTCACAGTTTGATCGGGACTCCCGCTGACAATAGTTTTAGCGTCACTACTCAAGGCAACTGACCAAATTGCTTGATTGTGTCCGGCAAAGGTTTTGAGACAGATGCCGGTGGCGACATCCCACAGCTTGATTGTTCGATCGCCGCTGCTACTAATTAATGTTTGACCATCTCGACTGAGGGCGAGTGACATCACCCAATTTTGATGTCCGGTGAAGGTTTTGAGACATTTACCCGTACTGACTTCCCATTGCTTAACCAGGCGATCGGGACTACAACTAAATAGAGTTTGACCATCGGGACTAAAAGCGATCGCCAGTATCCAATTAGTATGTCCGGTACAAGTGTGGAGACATTGACCTGTATTGATATTCCACAACTTAATGGTTTGGTCGCCACTACCACTAGCTACGATTTGACCATCTCGACTGAGGGCGATCGCAAATACTTCTTTACTATGTCCGATGAAAGTTTTGAGACATTCACCTGTGTTGATATCCCACAACTTAATGGTTTCGTCGCTACTACCGCTAACTACTGTTTGACCGTCAGGACTAAAAGCAACTGAGTAGACCTCACCGTCATGTCCAGTACAAGTTTTGAGGCATTGTCCCGTTTGCACCGACCATAATTTTACAGTGCGATCGGCACTGCCACTGACTAAAGTTTCACCATTGGAATTGAAGGCAACTGAACGCACCCAATTAGTGTGTCCTTGAAAACTCAAAAGTTGCTGTCCTGTTTGCAACTGCCACAGACAAATTTTGCAATTATTATCCCCCGTAGCTAACAGTCGATCGTCCTGACTCAAAGCTACAGACCACACCTCATCTAAAGTCTCAGAAAACACCGATCGAGATAAATCAGAATCGGCAAAATTGACCTCTTGTAAATTCATGCCCTGGAGGTTAGCTTGCCATACAGTGAGACGAGAAAAGTCGCAGCCACTAACATCAACCTGTAACTGACGCAGCAAATTTAGAATATTGCCACCCGCATATCCAGTTTCTTGGGCAGATTTCCCCCGCAGCGTCGAGACAATAGCAGCCAGAGAATCTTCTAAAATTGAGGGACAACCTAAAATCGTATCCGCTCAATAAATCGGGGTAGACTACCGTGTTGAGAACGATTTTGCGATGTTTCAGGCTCGTCAGTGAGCGATTTACCCAGATTTATTGGGCGGATACGAGCTTTTTTAGGATTTTCGATCGCGACGCACCGTACAGCTAATGTTGCATAATTTTTGAGAATTAGTAAACTAATAATATTATTGCCGATCGACGAGCGGACATGACATGATATAATAAATAACTAAGAATAAATAACAAATAACCAATAACCAAGAACCAATAACTTCTAATTTTCCAAAAATAGACAGCACCCATAACTCCCCAAATTTCAATTTTGGAACTCAAAATTTAATCCAAAATCACAAAGTCCAACTCGTTCAAAGACTATTGACTAATTGTTAACAGCCAGCCCTTGGCGGTAAATCCCCAAATTCTTCTCATACATTGCTTCGAGTTTGGGCAGCGACGAGTCCACGGAACCGCCAAAACGCCGAAAAGAAGGCCAGATGTAGGCGAGTTTTCTGATTGCTGGCTCCAATCTACCCGCTTCTATATCTTCTAAAGCATCTTTTTCTCGGATCAACTCTACAGCTACAAAGTCTTGATTTTGTGGGCTGAAATCGGTGATGCTAAATTTTTTAGCAAATCTATCCCAAGTTGTGCTGAGAAACTGATATCGCCCCGCAGCGTCGGAACATAGCTTTTTCCCGTAGCGGCGGCCGCATCTCATTTCTCTGGGATGGTCGCTGAAACTGGCAAATTTGGTGCCTGTGTACTGGGTGCGGTAGCCGTCGGAACCAGCGGTGCCTTCGGCTGTGGCTATGGTGTCGAGAAATGCTTTTACCCGATCGCGCTCAATGTTATCCTCTTGATTCTCGTTATTTTTTCCTTTGTCTGGTGGGTCGTCAGTTGCAACTTTCGGCAGCGCTTCTGAGGCCGAAGCCGGCGAGCTTTCTGCCGAGGCAGTCAGGCGTTTTGGAGGCGGCGAGATTTCTGCTGAGACAGTTTGGCTCCAGAGTTTCGGGGTAATTCTACCCAAAAAAAAGCACAAACAAATGCACAAACTCCACCCCAGCTTTAAACGGAGGCGTTTGGACTGTTTGCTGCGCTGCCGCACCGGCCACGCATACAGGGGGATAACTGCGGGCAAGATTCCGGTTTGCTGGCCGAAGGCGAACAGCGATTTTACAGCTAGCAAGGTTTGCTTGTAGAAACGGGGTGGAACTCTGCGAACCCTCATTGCTGCGGCGAAAGTCTGGACATCTGTCAGAGTCACTTCTGCGAGCGGTTTGTCTACAAACAGCCGAAAACCGTTGGCGGCCTGCCAGCTAAAGTGCTTGCTGGGGGTAGATTTGCGGTTTACCCACAGACGAATTAGCTCTTGGTCGGACATACGAAGCAGATGGCTTCCCAGATGTTCTGATGCGTACAAGAGTACCTCCTCATATCACTTCTAGTTGAAGGTTCCCAGTTTATAGATGAGATGGATAGGGATCGAGGGAAACAGGCTTCAACCATACTAAGTGATACTACTAAGCGCTCACGGGGTCAAGTTTCATCGCCGCTTTTTCGAGCAGTTGAGTGTAAAGTTGACCGAGTTGGGAGGCCACACCGTCCCAACTGAAATAGGTTTGGACGCGCACTCGGCCTGCTTGTCCGAGTTGCTGGCGCCATACTGAGTCAACTAACAGCCGATCGATCGCACTTGCAAACAGTGCTTCATTTTTCGGCGGCGCCAGCAAACCGGTTTGTCGCGGCACTACGGTATATTTCAGCCCCCCCACGTCGGAGGCGACTACGGGCGTGCCGCAGGCCATCGCTTCAATGGCGACTAAACCGAAGGGTTCGTAGTGGCTGGGAATGACGCAGACATCGGCGGCTGCGTAGTAGGCGGGGAGAATGTCTCGGCTCAAGCCGCCGGGAAAGCTGGTAATGTCGCTCAAGCCTAATTCTTCAACGATGCTGCCGATTCGATCGCGCTCTTTACCGTCGCTTTCCCCCTCGCGCCAGCCGCCGCCAATTATCAGTTTTAAATCGCCTTTACCCCGCAGCGCTGACAGACTGACGGCGCGGACTAAGGTTTCGATGCCCTTGCGGGGGTCAAAACGGCCGACGTACAGCACGACTTTGGTTTCGGGGCCTATTTCCAACTGGCGGCGGGCGGCCGATCGCGCGATCGACCCAAACTGCTGAATGTCGGTACCGCAGGGAATGATGTCTGTATTGCCTTTTGAGGAAACCAGAGACCTCATGTGTTCTTTTTCTTGGGGACTGGTAGCTACCACGCGATCGGCTGTTTCCAGAAGTGTTTTTTCCACGTGCAGCCTGGTTTTGGCAATCATCGGAATTGTCGAAACCGACTTGTATTTAACTGCTGCCAAAGAATGATAAGTGTGAACTTGTCGCAGGGGTTGGGATTTTTTTAACGCCATTCCCACCCAAGAAGACAGCCAGTAATTCGTGTGAACTAAGGGATATTGAAAGCCTGAATCTAACTGAAACTTCTGAAATTCGCGAACAAAAATTGGCAAATATCCGTAAAGTTCGTCGCGGGGAATAAATTCTTGCGGCCCTGCTACGAGGCGAATTGTCCGGCAATTGGGGCTGTGCTGGACAATACTTGCTTGTTCGCGATCGGATGAGCGGGTGAACATATCAACTTGCCACCCCTGTTGCGCCAGAGCTTCCCCTACTTGACGCACGTAAACATTTTGCCCGCCCGCTTCTTCTTTGCCAATTTCCACAGCCGGATCGCCGTGTACCGAGATCAGGGCCATGGGTTTTTTTGTTAATGAAATCATGATTGTTTACCAAAATTTTAAAAAAATGCAGCCGATTAATGTGCGATTTTGGCTACTGCGCGGGGAATGCAAGGTAACTGCTAATTTTTATTAAAGTCAAAATTCGCGAGGGTTAAATCATCCCTCAGGGATAAGTTGCAGGGGGAAAATTGACATAGGACTTCCTTCTGCTGACAGAGACCAGCAGCAGCTAAAACTCTAGATAATCTAATAAATGGAAATGAACGAGGGTGAAGAGAATTTCCCGGATTTGAGCCGGGATCAAACTCGAACCTGCTTTCAGCTTGCTGTTCGAGATGATCCCGCCAGTCGCAGGTAAAATTTTCCCGATCGGGATAAATAGTTTTAGCTGTGGAGAAAGCAGAAGCAAATCTTCCCAAAGACAGAATTTTACAGGGTGCGCGAAAAGAAAGCTAAATTATTGCCTTCAAAATTTTTCTTTCCTTCCGCCTTCCGCCTTTCGCCTTCTACCTCCTTCCTGATGACTAATGACTAATGACTAATGACTGATGACTTCTTCTATCAAAGCCGGGGATAGACTTTAACCTCAAATTTCCCAATTGTCAAATGTTAAGAATTTTTTCGATGTTTTCGCGCGGAAGATTCCCCGTTTTGGCTGTTGAGGAGATTCTTTCGCGAACTTCGCATTCTGGAACCGTATCGGTTAGCCCAAACTTGGGTAAACTCGGCACCTAAGAAGAGAATTTGAGCCGAATAATTAATCCAAAGCAGGATAATCACGAAGGAACCCGCAGCACCGTAGGTAGAGGCAATACCGCTACCTCCGAGGTAAGCTCCAATTAGGGATTTGCCGATCGTAAACAGCATTGAGGTGATGGCGGCGCCGATCCAAACATCATTCCAGGCAAGATCGACATCGGGCAAAAGTTTGTAAATTAAGGCAAAAAGCAGCGTAACTACGCCAAACGAGATAGCAAAGTCCACAATCTGCCAAATACCAACAGGTAACTGCAACCAGCCGTTCAACCAATAGCTGACGGCAGCTAAAATGGCGCTAAGGACTAAAGATACTAGCAGTAAAAAACCGATGCCTAAAATCATCGCAAAAGACAATACGCGGTCTTGCAAAAATCCCCAAATGCCGCGTCCCGGAGGCGGTGAAACATTCCAAATAGTATTGAGAGCTTCTTTGAGGTTAGTAAATACGTTGGAAGCGCCCCACAAAAGTGTAGCGAGACCAACTATAGTAGCAATCATTCCCGACTTGGGTTCGGAAGCTTTAAGGATTAGTTCTTGGACAGTTTGAGCGCCATCTTTGCCGATTAAACTTTGGAGTTGGGCGACGATTTGACCTTGGGCTGCGTCTGCACCAAAGACTAAACCGACGATCGCAATTACGATAATCAGCAGCGGGGCGAGGGAGAAAACTGTGTAATAAGCTAGGGCGGCAGCTAGGGTTGGTGCTTTATCTTCTTGCCATTCAGTAAAAGTTTGTTTTAGCAGCGATACGACTGTTTTTAAGTTCACGACATTTGGTTTCCTTATACTTATCTTTCACCAATGAATCGTAATATGTTATGAGTTTTTTCTCGTCGGCCAGAAGATAGATTTATGGATGGCAAATTGCTTGTTTTATCTATTTGTAGGGTGTGCAATGCACACCTTACGAAGACCCGTAGTGCGGATATCCGATATGTGGAGCCGTCAATCTATCTGAATTGCAAGCTAAGATGAAATGATTAACCTAAACATCTATCAGATTAGATATCTATCTTGAATAACCTTACTTGTCTGGAAATAGAAGTCGCCGAAACACTGCTGAGATTAGCAATGTTGCTGGGCTTAACACTTTTAATCGCGTTTTTTGTGGCGTCAGAACTAGCATTAGTATCAGCCGATCGCCATCAAATCCGCCAACTCGCCCAGTTGTCCGACTCTCCAAAAACCGCCAAAACCGCCGAACTCGTCCATCAAGCGCAGAACAACATACCGCATTACCTGTCGGTGACTCAAACAGGCACAACCGCAGGAAGTCTGCTGTTGGGTTGGTTGGGCGAGGGTGCGACTGTACACTGGATCGAGCCCTGGATCGACAAATTGCCGATCGGTCATTTTCCCGCGATGCTGACGGCGCACTCGATCGCAGTTCCCGTAGCTTTCATCTTCGTAACTTACATCGAGATAGTATTAGGAGAACTCATCCCCAAAGTATTAGCAACCCACGCCCCAGAACGCACCGCTTTGCTGCTGATGCCCGCCCTCGAACTCTGCTCAAAAATACTGTGGCCGCTGCTAGCAATTCTCAACGGTACAGTGCGGCTGCTGACAGGTTGGATTACCAGTAAACAGTCGGAACCGCTGTTACCATCTTCCGAAGCAACTCTGATAGAAAAAGACGCTCATTCAGCACTAATTTCCGGCGTCTGGGAAGTAACAGCAGTCAACGAAAAACTCGGGTTAAACCTGCCGATTAACGAAGCTTACCAAACAATCGCCGGATTCGCGATCCACACTTTCGGTAAAATGCCAAATAAAGGCGATCGATTCTTGTGGGGAGAATTAGAAATAGAAGCAGCAGACGTAGTAGAAGGCAGTTTAGAAACAGTGCTGCTGCGCCAAGTAACACGCCCCTTATTTGAGCCGCAACATCCAGAACTCGTATTGAATTGAATTACTACCAATAGCGACAATGATTTCTCAACTCTTACTCTTCTCTTCCCTTCTATTCTCTTGCTTCGTGTCCTTCGCGTCTTCGCGGTTCATTTAAATCCTGAGATTTGAGATTAACCCATAATCCCAAATCTCACAAATTGCGACCTCAATCACCCAACAGCCACCTTAACCCCAACAAACTCCTCATAATCCTCAAACAACCATTCAGGCAAACAACTATCCGCATCCTGAACTTGCAACTGTCCAGCGCGACAAAACAGCCTCGCCGCCAACAAATAATTCACAGCCTTAGGCATTCCAAACCCTTTACTCAACTCAGCAACCAACGAATTCAAAACAGCACGTTCAGCATCAATCAGCGGCTCGTTAATAAACCCGCTCGCGAGCATTGTCTTGTAACCCTTGCCCAAATCGCTCCGGTACAAAAGTTCAAGTTGTTCGCCGGAAACCCTCAGCCACACATCAGCAATTTGCTTGCGAATTTCCTGCAAATCTGCTATTACCAATTCCGCCGTCGGGTCAATTTCATAAAGATTCACGGCGGCAGTTAATTGATTGAGAAACTGCGGCAGATAATCTTGGTTGACAATCGTTTGTTGATTGTCCGCGAAGGGGATTTCAAACACCTTTTCGTAATCCTCAATCAACCACTGCGGCAAGCGGGTGCGAGCGTCGGAAACCCGCATTTTTCCAGGGAAAAAATACAGCATTCCACCCAACAGAGCATTGATAGCTTGAGGATGCACCAACCCTTTGCTAATTTCGGTCAATTGCTGCAAAAAGTTTTGTTCAATTTCAGTCATTGATTCTGCTTGCAAGCCGCAGCTAAGTATTGCTTGATATCCTTTGCGAACTTCCCCTCGGTAAACATTTTCCAGTTTTTCTGTGGGAACAATCAGCCAAAAATCAGCCAGTTGTTTGCGGATTTGGCGGAGTTCCAAAACTACCGATGCGTCCGACGGATCTATCCGGTAAAGATTGACGCATCCTAATAGTTGATTTGCAAATTGTGGGGATTGAATGTATTTAGCGAGCAAGTCAGAACTTGACTCATTATCGACAGTATCTTCTGTTTCAAAAACTTGTTCGTAATCGCCGATTAACCAGTGCGGCAAGCGGTTTCGAGCGTCGGGAATTCGCATGGTTCCCGGCGGGAAATACAGCATTGCTGCGAGCAAGGCGTTGACAGCTTTAGGATGCACTAATCCTTTGCTAATCTGGGTTAGTTGCTGCAAAAATATTTGTTCGCCTTCCATCATCGCTTGATGTTGAAAGTAGCTGTGCAGCAGCATTTGATAGTTTTTTCCGGCAGCACTTTTATAGGTGGATTCCAGGTTTTCGGTGGGGACGTTTAGCCAGAAATCAGCGATTTGTTTGCGGATTTGGCGGAGTTCGGATATTGCTGAGATGTTTGATGAGTTTCTTTGGTAAAGCTGGACGTTATGCAAGAGTTTCTCACCCAAGTCTGGCTGTTTGGGAATGCTATCCTGCAAGCTGCGGGAGGCTTCTAGGTGGCTAGTTTGCCAGTTGCTAAAGAGTTTTTGGAATAATTTGCCGATCGCCCCCGAATATGCAACACTGTCAAAACAGGCGGGATTGGCTTGCATTTTTTGCTGAATTTCCTGGCGTTTTTGCTGCCGCAGTTGCGGGTTTGCGGCGAGATTGACGGCTAGCTGAATGTAGGATGCCTCGTCACGGGCGATTAAATCGGGCATCAAGAGCGATCGTACCACAGCCGCTCCCATGCGCGATCGTAAAGTATCACCATCCCTGACAACAGTTGGCAATCCCACCTCCAGCGGATCCACAAGAGAAGTAGTCCCCGCATAGGGGAAAGAATCCAAATAAACATCACCCAACTTCAAAACTTCCTTAACATCCGCACGGTTAGGAAAAGCCTTCACCACCCGCAAACGCTGACTTTCAACCCCATACTTAGCCAAAATTCCTTGCATATTATTCACAAAAGCCGCCCCTGGATAATAATTAGTCCAGCTAGGGCCAAAAGGCATTAAAAACAGCAGAGAATTAGGAACCGCCGCCAGAATCTTCGCCCAAGTTTCCCTTAACTCCGGCAGCAACTTATACAAATTAGCGCTGGAAACAAACACAACCGACTCCTCAGAAATCCCCAGACTATTTCTAGTCAGTTGAACATTAGGAGTATAGGGTTCGAGGGTATAGCTAAAACAGCAACCCAAGCCATCAACAGTTGCTAATTCCTCGCGATAATGCGCGCGTCCCTCCATAGCAGGTTCCATCAACTTGCCAGCAATATAATAGTCAACGTGGCGCATTCCCGTAGTCACAGGAGAATTAAAACAAGTAGTTTGTACCCGCGCCAATCGATGCAGCGCCAGCAAACTAATCGGATGAGTGACAGCAGTAATATTCGTAGCAACCAACAGAATATCTAAGTCATCAGCGCGGATAGCCTGAACTTGGCTTGGCAAATCACTCGGCAATTGCACCAGCCTGTCAGCCCGACTCTGGCAATACTGTTCTAGTTTATTGCCATCCAGATTGATAGCATACAAAATAATCTCAAACTGTTCTCGATTCAGATATTCAAAAGCAGGCAAAGTCGCGAAAGTTTCCGTCATCGCCCCGAAATGCTTAGTCAGAACTCCGACGCGAATTTTCTGTCTGTTTGCAGGCCTTGCCGGAAAAATGCAATCAATGGCAGCCCCGCGATTTTTCATCGCGAATTCAATAATTTCTGCCCGTTTGGTGTAGACTTGCTTGAGGTTTTCGCTATTGAAATACAAAGGGATAAAGTTAGCGGTTTGAGTGAAAAACCAGGCGATGTCCTGCCAAATTTGTGAATTTTGGTTTTGGAATATATTGCGGTGCACGTAACTAACCCATCCCTGCACGTAGCGGCAATAATTGTCAGCCTCTCCTAGTTCTTGAAAGAGCGTCGGCGCGGCAAACATAAACTTGAGATAGTCGTTAACAAACCAATTGGGTATAGCTGCATTTTCATACTTTAGCAATAACTGATCGGCACGACGGTAGAGAGCGGCTGCTAGTAAGTAGCCAACATCTTTCAGAGTTTTAATTCCCCGGGATAGATGTGTTTCTAGTTGACAGACTAAACTCTGTTCAGTATCTGTTATTGCTTCATATTTGATAGTGCTGTTTAGCAGCATTTGATGTGCCTTGCCTGCCTCGCCGGAGTAGGCAGTTTCTAGTTGTTCTGCGGGTAGATTCAGCCAATAATCGGCAAGTTGTCGGCGGCTGTGGCGGATGTGAGCGAGAGCAACTTGATTAGTTTGGTCTTTTTGGTATTCTCCCAAGTATTGAGGAAGGGAAGCTAAAAATTCTTCAGGTTTATTAAGCTGAGCTAATTCATCAGCAATCAAGTTGCCGTGTTGCTGAAAAATTTGTTCTGACCAATGCACTTCTTCTGGTTTGTAAAGTTGAGAGTGCAGGCGAACAATTGTAGCTCTCATCAAGTCTAATTTTGCGCGTTCTCCCGCCATTTTTTGGGTTCTGCTAGAGCCGTCGCCGTGTTGCCTGTAGTAGAGATAAGGCTGAGCTAAACGATGCCCCAGCCAGCCTTTTTCATAGGCAGAAATCCAAAATTCCCAATCTTCGCATCCCAGCTTCATCACTTTTTTCAAGCCGCCTACTTGCTCGTAAATTTCTCTTCTAAACAAAGAAGTAGCGGGGGCTTGATTGTCTCTCAAAAATTTATGGGGTTCAAAGTCGCCGTGGTTTACTAAATCGCAGTTTGCTCCGAAGTGCTGCACATCTGTATAGACAAAACCCACCTCCGGTTTCGCGGATAAAACTTCTACGCACTCCTCTAAAAACTTGCGATGAATTTTATCGTCAGCATCTAGGAATAAAATGAATTTTCCTGAGGAATTTTCAACACCAATATTTCTGGAATCAGCGGGCCCCGTGTTGGGTTTGTCGATGAGGCGCAGCGCTTTTTGAGAATACAATTGAATTAAATAATTTGCGAAGTTGCTGGTATCATCGGTGCTGCCGTCGTTGACAATGATGCACTCCCAATTTTGATAGGTTTGATTGGCAACACTTTCAACAGCTTCTCTGAGTAGATTGGCGTGGTTGTAGCAGGGGATGATGATGCTGACGAGTGCTGGTTCGGGGGTGCGGTAGGGCATGGCGTTTAGCTGTGACGGAGAGATTGCAACGGGGACGGTAGTGGTGGGTTTGATACCTCGGCGGATGATGCCGTATTCATTCCATATCTTAAGCGTTTCTTGTTGCGATCGCCCTGAACCGTGTTCTAAACCTTGTTGATTGGCGCAGTACAAACCGAGAATATCTGAGAGACGCACAATATTTTCGGTTTTGCCAATCCGCAGCCAAAATTCGTAATCGCCAGCCGCAGTCAATTCTGCTCGGAAATAGCCGTGTTTGTCGTGCAGCGATTTTCTCCACATCGGTTGAGAACCTGTAATGCAGCGGCGTTCCAGTTCGCTATAGGAAAATTCCGGCCAATTCCACCGCTTTTCGGCTTGGGTTTTGGCAAAAGTATCGTTAACTGCCGCGGTAATTAATTGGTCAGCATAAACCAGACTTACTTCGGCGTTTTCATCCAAGTATTTCGCCATGATTTCTAGAGCGTCTGGGCGGTGTCTGTCATCGGTGTTAGCATTAGTAATGTAAGCTCCGCGCGACATCTTGATGCCTCTGTTCCAGGCGGCATATAAGGTCTCGCGTTCAGGGGTGCGATCGCACACAATGTTCGGATATTTTGCTTGAAATTCCCGCACCACAGACTGTTCATTTTGTTGGGAAGCGCTGTCAATGACTATGATTTCCAGTTCGCCTTGTTTGTACAGCGTTTGATCTACCAAGTCTTGCAAGCAGCCGCGAATAAATTTTTCGGAATTGTAAGTAGAAACGATCGCAGATACTTTAAAAACCGACTGGACAGGCTGCAATGCGTCATAATTGGCTGATACGCTCTGCAAGCTTGCTTCAGCTTGTGGTTGAATGGAACGATCGGCTACTTGAACCAAAACAGAGCTAACAGTTGCAGCCATTTTCGACCAGGAAAACATCTTAGCTTGCTCTAACCCCGCCGCAATTAATGAGTTGCGGACAGCAGGCTTCTGTATTTCCCGCAAAGCATTGACAAGCCCGGTGACATCATCACCGCCTACATAAACCGCAGCTTGTCCTGCTACTTCTGGAATCGAACCGTTTGGACAAGTGATGACTGGACAACCGCAAGCCATGGCCTCGATGACTGGCAATCCAAAGCCTTCATATTTCGACGGATAAACTAATACCGCAGCACCCGAATAAGCAACTCTCATTTCGCTGTCACTGAGTTGCACCGTGCGGACAGCGATTCCAGAACAATACAATTGCAGTTCTGGTTCTAATACAGATTTGCCGCCTGTGCAGACTATATCAAAGTCAAACTTATTGGCAAGTTGAGAAAAGGCTTTGAAGAATAATATCCCATTCTTGTAACCGTGCCAGCCTACCCTCTCGCCTACCAAAAGAAAATAGGGTTTAGCAATACTGTACTTTGACTTAAAACCTGCGATTTCTTCGCTGTCGGCTGGCGAGAAATTGGCGTCAATTCCGCAGTGCGCTACAGCGACAGAAGCTGAGGATATCTGCGGAAAAATCTTAACTAAATCGCGGGCTGTATTTGCTGAAATGGCGATATAGGCTGAGGCGTGGCGGATACCGCAATGCTTTTCTCTCCACTCAGAATGAGCAATATTTTGTCCCATCAACTCGGGAATCATGTCATAGGCCATGAATACCGATCGCGTTGACAAGGGCGTTGTATAATACGTAGAAATAAATAAGTCTGCATTTTCTTCATCGCAGATTTGCTGTAGCATTTGGCGGTCTGCATCGGTTTTGTTGTAGTCGTAGCGGGCGACATTCTGGTACTGGATGCCGGGAATTTTGGGGGCTGTTCCCGCTCTGTCAAGAACTATAATTTGTTTAGCAAAACCATTTTCTGCCCAATTTTCTAGCAGCGATGTCCAGACGCGACCAATGCCGGTACTGTTGAGCTGATAAAATACGCCGTCAATCACAATCTTTTTTAAATTTTTAGGAGATAGGGCTGCTGGATTTTTCATTGATTTGCGGTTTTCTCTCTCTGCAATTTTTCTCAGAGCTTTATCGTAATCCTGTTGGAGTAATGAGGCTTTTTTCAATTCCGGCTCTTGACAATATGATAAGCTTTGAAAAAGTTGATGCGGGATTTCCTTGTCTGTCAAGAGGTGCAAAGAATCGCCGTTAGAGTAAAATTTTAAATTGAATCTTTCGGCAATTATAGAGAGTGCCTTGCTGGTATAAATAGAAATGTGCTGACCTTCATCTAGGGCATAGTACCACCATTCGCTGGGATGGGGATTGTTGGCTGGCAGCAGTCTGGTACTGAATAAAATATTGCGAGAATATTTGAAGATTTTTTCGATATCCGACAGCGGCTTAACAAAATGCTCAAATACTTCAAATGCTGTGACTAATTCGTAGGGATAGTTGCTGTTCTCGTCTGCCTCAAAGCCTTGTGAAAATATATTTTTGCAATATTTGTCGTGCCATAAGAAATCAAATCCTAAATCTCTCATCATCCGCACAAATACACCGTAGCCGCCCCCGTAGTCTAAAAATTTAGCGCGGTGATTAAACAAATTAAAAATAATATTATTGGCTGCGGTGGAGAACATCGTACTTCTCGATAACATTCCCACGTCGCTGCTAGCTATGGCTTCTGAATAAGCCTCTTCAAGCCAGTACGGTTCCTCGGTTTGAACAAATCCGCAATTTGAGCATTGAAAATACTCAACGTTATATTTTTTTAGTACCGTAGCCACAGCCAAGCTGTTTGTTGGGGAATCACAAATATTGCACTTCATTTTGATTATCTAAATTTACAAGGTTATTCAAGTGACTGTCTGTATTGGAATTTGGAATGCGGAATATATCTCTCTCTTAACTCAATCTCTAATATTCCTAAGTGATGGTAGTGCGCTAGGCTAGACTGTTTTAATGCTGAGGCTTGAAATCTTCGGACGGTTTTTCAAGGGTCGATCGTTATATATACAGAAGAGTGAATAAACAGGAACATCCTACACCAATGCAGCCCTGACTCAGAGATATTATCAGGAGTCCGCCCCCTCAAGATTACTTCGACTAAAGGCTTGACAATTTTTACTTTATACTATATGCAACTCCTAAGGACACCACTCCCATCTCCTGACGAAGTGAAGGAACGTTCGGTTTCCACGACCTCAGAGGAGCGATCGCCCTTGCCGGGATTCCTCACAACACAAAAACAGGTTATTGAGAAAATGGGTTGAAAGCCCTTGTGATTACCCACATCTCCTGAAACCTTTTCAGCGTAAAGGTATTAGACCAGCTATTATCATTAGTCAAGCACTATTGATAATAAAAAACAATGAATAACGAGAGAATAGGGGGTTTCAAAATTTGCTTTTTGAGAAATTTAGCAGATTTAAAAATGTGGGTAATGACAAGAGTTTAAAGTCCCGTCCTTTGTTAGACGGCTTTTATAGGTTGAGCTACCTTAAGAAACATCCTGGTATTTCTTAAACTAGCTATATACTAGAAGTTGGAGGAAATGCAAGTGCTTAATCTAACTTACGAATTCAAACTTAAGCCAACATCAGAGCAAGTATTTATTTTCACGGACTGGCTTGAACAGTGTCGCCGTGTCTATAACCACGCGCTGACTGAACGCAAAGATTGGTTTAAGTCCCGTAGTTGCCAAATTAACGCTTGCTCCCTCCGGTCTGAATACACAATCCCCGCCGAGACCAAACGACCAACTTATGCAAGTCAATGCAAGTCGCTAACCGCTAATCGAAAGACTAACTCAAACTTGCAACGGGTACAGTCTCAAGTCCTACAACAAACACTCTTGAGACTTGAGAAAGCATTTGTGAGTATGTGGGAGCAAAAACATGGATTTCCCCGATTTAAGAAGCCGGGAACTATGCGCTCTTTCGTGTTTCCCCAGTTGCGAAAAAACGTCGTTCAGGGCAGCACTATCAAACTACCTATGGTTGGCTGGGTTAAGTTTCGCCAGTCCCGTGAAATACCTGATGGTGCAACCCTACGCCAAGTTCGCATAGTCCGACGCGCCAGCGGTTGGTTTGCCATGTTGACGTTGCAGTGGGACGTAGTAATCCCTGATGTCATGCCTCATGGTGAAGGCATTGGAGTTGATGTTGGCATTAGCCATTTTGCTGCGGCTTCTAACGGTATATTGTTCCCTAATCCACGACCTTTTAAGAAACTCGAACGCAAGCTTAAATTGCTGCAACGGAGTGTATCAAGAAAGGTCAAGGGCTCAAGTAACCGTAAAAAAACTCAGGTCAAAGTCAGTAAATTGCATGAGCGAATTGCCAATGTCAGGAAAAACTATCACTGGCTTGTAGCCCACAATCTTTGTGACTTGGCGCGGATGATATTTTTAGAAGACTTAAACCTGAAGAGACTGGCGCGTGGCTTTTTAGGGAAGCACTGCCTAGATGCTGGATGGGGTCAGTTTTTCCAGATACTAGAGCAGTGTTGCCGTAAGCGCGGGGTGTTCTTCCTTTATGTGGACAGCAAGAAAACAAGTCAGATATGCCCTAATTGCCTCACTGAAACGGGTAAAAAGGAATTATCTGAACGGGTTCACTCATGCCAGTATTGCGGCTACACGACGGATAGAGATGTCGCAGCCGCTCAAGTGGTTCTCATTCGAGGGCTTGCAGCCGTGGGACACACGGTGAAGATGCTTTCTGAGGGTAAAGCGGTAGCGCTCCCTTTGACGAAAGAATCCCCTGGCTTTTAGGCGGGGGATTGTCAAAATTACGTTAAGATTGATTAAGATAAATAAAAAATCCCAAATCACAGGGACTAAATAATTAGGAGGATCGACCTCGGTGGATAAACGCTGGAGAAACGCTGGACTGTACGCACTGCTGGCTATTGTAGTCATTGCCTTAGCAACCGCATTTTTTGACAAACAGCCCCCAAGTCGGGAAGTTTGGAAGTACAGCCAATTCATTCAGGAAGTCGAAGGCAACAGAGTAGACAAAATAAATATCAGTTCCGATCGCAGCAAAGCTCTCGTAACCGCTCAGGACGGCAGCAAGGTAATCGTCAACCTGCCTAACGACCCCGAACTGATTAACATCCTGACCAAAAATAAGGTAGATATTTCAGTTCTGCCGCAAAACGACGAAGGCTTCTGGGTAAAAGCCCTCAGCAGCCTGTTCTTCCCGATCCTGCTCTTGGTGGGACTGTTTTTCCTGGTGCGGCGCGCCCAAAACGGGCCCGGCAATCAAGCCATGAACTTCGGCAAATCGAAAGCTAGAGTCCAAATGGAGCCTCAAACTCAGGTGACTTTCGGCGATGTAGCCGGCATCGAACAAGCCAAGCTAGAACTCGCTGAAGTCGTGGACTTCCTGAAAAATGCCGATCGCTTCACCGCAGTCGGAGCAAAAATTCCCAAAGGCGTGCTGCTAGTCGGCCCTCCCGGAACAGGTAAAACCTTGCTCGCCAAAGCAGTCGCCGGAGAAGCTGGCGTTCCTTTCTTCAGCATTTCCGGTTCGGAATTTGTGGAAATGTTCGTAGGTGTGGGTGCTTCCCGCGTCCGCGACTTGTTTGAACAAGCTAAAACAAACGCTCCTTGTATCGTATTTATCGATGAAATTGACGCCGTAGGCCGCCAGCGCGGAGCTGGTTTGGGCGGTGGTAACGACGAACGGGAACAAACCCTGAACCAGTTGCTGACCGAAATGGACGGTTTTGAAGGCAATACTGGCATCATTTTGATTGCTGCTACGAACCGCCCCGACGTGCTGGATGCTGCGCTGCTGCGTCCGGGTCGCTTCGATCGCCAAGTTGTGGTCGATCGCCCCGACTTCGGAGGCCGCCTCGAAATTCTCAACGTTCACGCCCGCGGCAAAACCTTGTCGAAAGACGTGGATTTGGAAAAAATCGCCCGCCGGACACCGGGTTTCACCGGTGCGGATTTGGCAAACCTGCTCAACGAAGCAGCAATTTTGGCCGCCCGCCGCAATTTGACCGAAGTCTCGATGGATGAAGTCAACGATGCGATCGACCGCGTGCTCGCCGGCCCGGAAAAGAAAGACCGCGTGATGAGCGAAAAACGCAAAACCTTAGTAGCTTACCACGAAGCCGGTCACGCTTTAGTCGGCGCTCTGATGCCCGACTACGACCCCGTACAGAAAATCAGCATTATCCCCCGCGGCCGCGCTGGCGGTTTGACTTGGTTCACACCTAGCGAAGATCGCATGGATTCTGGCTTGTATTCTCGCTCTTACTTGCAAAATCAAATGGCGGTAGCCTTGGGCGGCCGCATTGCTGAAGAGATTGTCTTCGGCGAGGAAGAAGTCACGACTGGCGCTTCCAATGACTTGCAACAAGTGGCAAGAGTAGCGCGGCAAATGGTGACTCGCTTCGGAATGAGCGATCGGCTAGGCCCTGTAGCCCTGGGTCGCCAGCAAGGGAATATGTTCATGGGTCGCGATATCATGGCCGAACGGGACTTTTCTGAAGAAACCGCAGCTACGATCGATGATGAAGTCCGCTTGTTGGTAGAAGAAGCTTATCGGCGCGCTAAAGACGTGCTGGTTGGCAACCGCCACGTGCTGAACGCCCTGGCAGATATGCTAGTTGACAAGGAAACTGTCGATGCTGATGAATTGCAAAATTTGTTAGCTAACAGCGATGTCAAGATGGCGACAATTGCCTAATTGATTTTAGATTTGGGATTTGGGATTTTAGATTTAATCTAAACCTGAAAATCGGTAATTGGGGTGTTTCTGGGATTGTCTGGAATCGCCCCGATTTTTTATAGTAGGGTGCGTCGCTGCGACAATTCTCGATATTTGAAATTATGCGATCGCGACGCACCCTACCGCTACCTACTAAATATTGATTGTCATGCCTTATTTTGGCTGGCGAGCTTTGGCAACAACGGCACTGCTCATACTTTTTACCATTAGCAATAACAAGCACGACAAACCCAGAGCTACTAAATCGTTAAGCAAGAACAGCCATAAAGGCTCTATTTCTGGACTCTCCCTCTGGATTCTTGAATATTCGCGGTTCAATATATTTGAGGTAATAGTTAAAGCATATAACCCTCCGTTCAGGGGATTTATATACTCGGCACACTTTGCTGATTCTCCCCCTTCCTGATTAAATCTGTTGGCAAATGTTGAGAGTGTATTCCAAATTCCCCAAATGCTGTATATAGGTATTATAAATCTTGCCACCGCTCCTCCTGGGGTGATAGGATAATCATTGAAAAGAACCTTGAGATCGACGTGCAGGCGATAGAGCCAGACTAGCAAAAGCACGATCAAAATCAAGGCGACAGGAATTGTAACAATCAACAAAATCTGCTGCAAACCTTGAAGCGGCGCTTCCATCGTTGGTGCAATTGCTGTCAGCGAAGTTAAAAGCAGGGAAACAATGTTTAACGATACGTTAGCCCAAGCGAACTGCATTAATAATCGACTAACTCGGTGGGACTTGAGAGGAGTAGCTGCATCTGAATTATTCATGAGGTCTCCCAGAAAATTTGCCGCAGGAGGCTGCACCTACAGCAGACACTACAATATTAGTTTACTTTTTTTTGTAGAGAGAAGCAACGTGGAGATGCTGTTAAACTTAGCCGTAGGGTGCGTCGCCACCGACAATCCTCAAAAAAGATGGACAATCTCATAGCGACGCACCTGTTTCATCGCTATCAGTAAATAGTAGGGTGCGTCGCTGCGACAATTCTCGATATTTGAAATTATCCGATGTCGGTTAAAAATTGAACGCCGCGCATATTGTAGTTTGGCATATATCAAAGTTTGTAATGTGTACTAAAATTATATTCTAGTCAGAATGATACCAATTTCCCAAAAAAGGCAACTGTACGCGCGTGAGCCAAACCATACCATAATAATTATTAGTGATTTCCAATTCTTCAATTCTTCAATTCTTCAATTCTTCAATTCTTCAATTCTTCAATCGCATGAATCATCAATCATGGTTGACACTACTAAAAAAACACCGGGCGATCGCAGTTATCCGTTCCTCCGAAAAGGAACTCGCTCGGCAGATGGCATCAGCGGTAGCAGCAGGCGGAATTCAGTTTATTGAAATTACTTGGAACACCCACAAAGCTGCTGAATTAATTGCCGAACTCCGCTCCGAATTTCCTACTTTTAGTATTGGCACCGGTACTTTATTAAACTTAGAACAGTTGCACCAAGCAATAGACTGCGGCGCTCAATTTCTGTTTACTCCCCACACGGATGTAACCATGATTAAAACAGCAGTTGACGCCGGAGTGCCGATCGTCCCCGGTGCTTTTTCTCCCACAGAAATTATGACGGCGTGGCAAGCAGGTGCTACCTGCGTGAAAGTTTTTCCGATCGCGGGTTTGGGAGGCGCTGCTTACCTGAAAAGCCTCTCTGGCCCTCTGGGCGACATTCCTTTGATTCCCACGGGCGGGGTGACGCTGGAAAATGCCAAGGTATTTATTGACGCTGGGGCGATCGCTGTTGGTTTAGCCGGAGACTTATTTCCCAAACACTTAGTGAAAAATCGAGATTGGGGGGCGATCGTCCAAATTGCCCGAACTCTCACCCAAAACTTAACAACTTGTTAAGCCCTGTTTCCAATCTTAAATCTACAATCTAAAATAGTACAACAAGGTGTGAAAGTCTACCAATCTAAAATCTAAAATCTAAAATCTAAAATCTAAAATCTAAAATCGTCTTGGGTGTGAGGAATGAACAAAATTATCAACTCAACTTACTTGCGCCGCGCAGGAACTTTCTGTGCAGGCTTTGCCCTAACAGTTGCTGCCTTCTGCGGCGGTTCAATGACCGCATTTGCCGGCGAACAGCGCAACATAATTGCCAATAGAATCATGCAGTTGCAGCAATCCAGTCAGCGCTGGATTGAAATTGATTTGTCAAGACAAAAACTCATAGCTTGGGAAGGAAATAAACCAGTTTATGCGGTAACTATTTCCAGCGGCAAATCATCGACTCCCACCCGCACGGGAACCTTTGCCATCCAAACCAAACATCGCGTTACTAGAATGACTGGGGATGACTACGACGTGCCCGACGTTCCCTATACAATGTATTACGACGGCGGCAATGCAATTCACGGCGCTTACTGGCACAATTTGTTTGGCAATCCCGTCACTCACGGCTGCACAAATGTAGCTGTAAATCACGCTAAATGGCTGTTCAATTGGGCCTCGGTGGGGACGGCGGTAGTGGTGCACAAATCGGAGATTTAACTAATAGGTTCGTAGTGAGGACTTTAGTCCTCAGAAAAGAAAGGACTGAAGTCCTCACTACGAACCTGTAATTAGAAATACACCTTAGAAAAGAAAGGACTGAAGTCCTCACTACGAACCTATAATTAGAAATACACCTTAACTTAACTGCACCACTGGTCTATCCTCTAACAACGTTTCATTGGTCAACAAATCTTCAACAGTAATCCGCAAAAATCGCTGTTCGTCAACGCGGAAGAAAATTTTGACGCGATCGCTCCCCGGATACCCAGGCGGCGTCAATTGCGCGATACTGCGAGCTCCGTCTTTGTCATTTAGCGGCTGTACGGATCTTTCCCCGGCGAGTTGGCGAGTAATTAACCTGTCGCCGTCAAAATAGATCTCCGTCCCGCCAGTTTCCGCTCCCAATTCGCCGATAATTAATTCTATACTCGGCTGATTTTCTAAAGAAGCTCCCAAAACTAATTCTACCGGTTCGGTCATCGGATAAGACTGACCGGATTTGATTAAACTGTGCCAACTGTGGCAATTTTCGCGGCGGTTCCAGTAGCGAATGCCGTAACTGTGATAGAGAAAATCTTTGATTTCTATGCCTTGACTTAATTGTAGAGCACCTTGGGCGATCGCCTCAAAGGGCTTGTCGCACCGAATTTTTGCCCGATCGAAATATTGCTGCACCCAACGCTGCACCGCCGGAATTTGGACAGTCCCACCAACCAGCAAAACCGCATTAATGTCGCCAATTTCTAAGCCTTGGCGCCGCGCTTGCTGCAATACTTGATTCATGCACTCGTCGAGGTTGTCAAAAAACTGATGTTCGGCGAGGATAGATTCAAAGCCATCTCGGTCTAATTCTAATTCGTAACTATCAAAAGTTTCATCATCAAAATAAACCTCAACAGCCTTATTTAGCAAAGATAACTGAATCTTTAACCGTTCTGCCAATCTCGTCGTAATCGGAGATTTTGCCAAGTTTTTCGTTTTAACAAAATAGTCAACCAACCAATTATCAATATCAGAACCGCCTAAATTTTGTCCGGCTTTAGCCAAAACCCTGGCAACTTTTGTCTTTTGTGCAGAAGATTCAGCTAACAACTTTTCGCCCCATTTCAGCAAAAACCCCAAAGGCTTTTTGTTGGCATTAACGTCGAGGCGCACCAATGAAATATCGAGAGTACCGCCGCCGAAATCAATCACTAACAGAATTTCGCGATCGGCTAAACCGTAACCCAAAGCAGCAGCCGTAGGTTCATCCAACATCCGCACCTGTTCTACTTGCAGAGATTCAGAAACTTTACCCAACCAATGGCGGTAAGCTTCAAAACTATCTACCGGCACAGTAAAAACCAAAGAATCTACCGACAAAGGCTGTTCGCGAATTGAACTGACAATTTGGCTCAAATACCACTCGCCGACTCGTTCAAAATCAACAATTTGCCCGTCAAGTTCCGGCACAAAACCCTGCACGGAAGTGCCAATTCCCCGCTTGAAATTGCGGAAAAACCGAGAATCTCCACTCAGATCGAGGCCTTTGTCGCGGACTTGCTGACCTAGTATGACTTTACTTTGAGCAGCGTCCTCAACGTAGAGCAAACTGGGAATTAGGGGCGGATTTTGCACCGAGATTGCCGACAATCCCGGTAATTTCAAAGTTTCCGGCTGCTGGAGGGCCTGATTCCAGCGAGCGACGACGGTGTTGCTAGTTCCAAAATCGATTGCGATCGCCATTGGGCCAAAATACACAGCTACTAGGGATTAAATCATATTATGATATTTAGAGCAGCAAATGCAAACATACAATCAAAATGTTCTTGCACGAACATTTTGTTGTTGCCGAAACGGCTTGAATCGCTGATTATTCAATTTTGTGCAACTGCATATTTTGGGATGTTATACCAATTTCCCAAATTTATCCAAAGCCGTAGTTGTAGGGTGTGCCGCCATCAACCATCCTCAAAAAAGAGCGAAAATCTCATGGATCCGCACCAATCAACAATATTTGAGCAAGCAACCCGGACAAACGATTTTCCATTTTTCGATTTGAGATTGAAGAATTGGAAATTACTGACTGCATAAGGATTTCGGGCTTGCCTACAGTTGCATTTTTTTGTGAAACTGGTATCACCTGTCATCAGCTACCAAGCTTTGAGCTTCGATCTCAATCCAATTTTTTAATGGAGCGTCAAAAATGCTGGAAATTGGCGATCGCAAAACAGCACTCTTAGCTCTCACACTGCTCGTCCCCGCTGCGAGTATTGGTATAATAGCAGGCTTGTATATTGCCCCCGGAAGCTGGGGACAAACAGTATCAGCCTTGTGTCAACTTTGGTTGCTCCTTTTGCCGATCGCCTGGTGTGTTTTAGTCGATCGGCAAAAACTGCATTTATCCCTCCCCAAGCACCGAGAATTGCGGGCTGGAGCCATTTGGGGAATAGTTATGTTTGCGGTAATTGTGGGTATCTACAGCCTTTTCGGCCAGCACTGGATCGACCCTGTAGCAGCCAAAGAAAAAGCTCGCCAATTGGGAACGAACAGCCAAAATATTTACTTAATTGTTGAAGCATATTTTGTGCTAGTTAACTCGCTGATAGAAGAATTTACTTGGCGGTGGTTTGTCTGCAACAAATGCCAGATTCTGACACCGGGAAAACCAGCAATATTTCTCAGTTCGCTATTTTTCACCCTCCACCACATTTTTGTAATCGCAGCCTACAGCGACTGGCGCGCTGTGATTTTAGGCTCATTCGCCGTCTTCACCGCCGGGATAATTTGGTCGCACTGTTATCTAACTTACCGTTCGCTGTGGCCTAGTTATATCAGCCATGCGATCGCCGATTTAGCCCTGGCAATTATTGCTTGGCAAATCCTCTTTAACTAGCCACTTTTTTAGCAACTATAGCCCAATACCCTTGGGCTAACACTTTTTGTCCGCAGCCATGGGGATCCAAAGCAATCTCCGTGTCTATTTTTCACATCGTTATGACTGCGGGGATCTCTTAACTCAACCGTATTCGACGCTGCTGGGATTTTAACTGATGCTGCACAACAATTGAAAGTTCATTTGTTCCCACCGAGAGATGCTTTGTGTGAATACATCTGTTTGAAATTAGAGATTTTGTTGCGCTGGCGATCGCATAATGTTTGCTGTGTAAAAACTGGCAAACTATATCGTTGTCACCATCAGCAGCACAACTCCCAAAATTACACCAATCGTGATTCAGAATCGCTAACTAAGGAATGAAAATTAAATAACTTATAGCACTTCTCAAAAAGGTTCGCGGACGTAGTTGGGCTTGGGCCCTCTTGGTTTAGTGGTTATAATAAGCTGTCAGCCATACCTCATCTTTCTGAAAACCGCTATACCTTTTTTATTGTGATTGTGGGATGGGCGTCGGGCCCGTCCTTTAAAGACGGGCTCTCCCGCCCATCCCACAAATATGTCTAAATTATTTAATTCGCGATCCTCAGGACAAATGATTCTTTCATAACAGGATTTTTTTGTAAGCAAACTCGTTTGATACATACCGCTAAGCTCGGCATACTACTTAAGAGTCAAGGTTGCCACGATCTATATCACTGTACCCTGAGAATTTATTTGATATTTACGCGGTCATTAGGTAATTGGGGGAACTTGTTTTTTACGGTAATTACTTAGACACCAGTTCCGCACGCTACATACTCGGTGGAGAAGTGGCAGTCACTTTTGGGGATACTTTCAGGCGATCGCCGGCCCTTAAAAAATTCAAAACTCAGGCAGTTAATTAAATTGATACCAATGAAACTATATATTCTGTAGCGATTGGAAAACCTACCTTTTTCAGCAGTCCCGGACGCATCGAAAGGTTTTTTCAGACATTTACGACAACAAAGAGCCAGGAATAGTTAAAAAACCAGGTTTTTCCTGATTAGCCTATCCATGACTGTCATTCCCGCGATCCCTTTCTGGATTAGCTCGCGTCCGTGCAGGTATTTGAGCAAATCACATCTCTGAATCCCGAAAGAAAACCATATTTTTTAATAAGCTATACGGAGCGTACAGTCACTTAAAAACCCGAGTAAAACCTCCTGATTTCTAGGGATGATAGCTATCGGAAATCAACATTTTATAACTAATAATTTAATTTAATAAATTTTTAGGAGAAAGTTTTCCCGACGGCGATTGTCAATCTCCGAAATATTGTGACGCTGGCTACCTTTCCCCAACACTAAAGTTGGGTGAGTTTCGGTTTACCGTACCTCTCTCTCGGTAAGGCAAGTGATGTTATGTTAGGCAGGAAGTGTTGTAGAGCTTCGTGTGTGGCGCGAAAAAAGCTGATGTTAGATCGGGTATCTGTCTTGAGAAGTAACTTTCGCAGACCGGAAAAAATATCCCTCCCGGAACTGTTTTAGGCTCGGATCCATCATTACTATAAATTGAATGACAGCGAAATTGTGGCTCGATAATGGGGTGTTGCGAACAGTCGCTAGGTTTGATTCTATGTCCACACCGGGAAAGCGGTAATTAATATTCACCCGCCCCTCTTTCCTGTCGGCTCTCACAAAGCGCGCTCATCGCAGCGTCGAAACCGAGTCGGATTCTCCAGCGGGAGTTAAACATGAAAATCACCTTTGTTCTTCCTACTCTGTGTCTGACTGGTGGAATACGAGTAGTATCTGTTTTCGCAGAACTTTTGAAACAACGAGGACACTCCGTGTTCGTCATCTCTGTACCCCACGCCCAAGCGAGTCTGCGCCAGCAAGTCAAGTCGCTGCTGCGGGGACGGGGTTGGATTTCGACACCTGAAAACGAGCCATCATTTTTCGATAATCTGAGTGTAGAACACAAAATTACGGATCGCTACCGGCCGGTAGAGGACAAAGATGTACCTGATGCTGACGTAGTAGTTGCCACATGGTGGGAAACCGCCGAGTGGGTAGCCAAACTCTCCCCGAGCAAAGGAGCTAAAGCTTATTTTATCCAGCACCACGAAGTTTTTGACTATCTACCTGAAGGTAGAGTCGAAGCAACCTGGATGCTGCCCATGCACAAAATTACGATCTCTGACTGGTTAGTTAAGCTAGCTCGGACTAAATACGGCGATCGCCAAGTTTCCTCAGCTCCTCCGAGCGTTGACACCAAGCAATTTTATGCCTGCCCCCGCCACAAACAATCGGTTCCTACCATTGGCATGATGTACTCTACAATTTACTGGAAAGGAACCGACATCGCGCTCAAAGCTTTTTCCCTAGCCGCTGAAAAAATCCCCAACCTGCGTCTGGTTGCCTTCGGTACAGAGGCCCCATCCTCGGAATTGCCGCTACCAGCCAATGCCGAGTATGTAATTAGACCAGACCAAGACAAACTCAAAGATTATTACAGTAAATGCGATGCCTGGCTGCTGGCGAGTCGCTCTGAAGGCTTCGGCTTGCCAATTATCGAAGCGATGGCGTGCCGCACTCCCGTCATCAGTACCCCAGCAGGCGCTGCTCCTGAAATTTTGAGTGGCGGTACTGGCATACTTGTAAGACCAGAAGATCCCGAAGAAATGGCAAAAGCCATAGAATCTATCTGTCAGTTGTCCAATGCCCAGTGGCAAGCCATGTCCGAAGCTGCCTATGCTAAGGTCACCAATTATACTTGGGAAGATGCCACGGATTATTTTGAAGCAGGATTGAAAGTTGCTGTAGAGAAATCTCAACAGCGTGAAGTTAACATAGTTTCCTGTTCTCCCTACTATGGCTCCCCAGCACTATGCGGAGGTCTCAGCGGCGCTGGAAAGAGTTAAGCTTTGATGTGTTAGCAGCAATTTGAAATTCTGCGCTAGCTATCCAAGCGATCGCGGGATTTTCCGTAGGAACTCAATGATCGTTTGGTGGGGTGCTTCTGCCAAAACTCAAATCGCCCGTGTCCTGTTTTCTACCCAGCAGTCTCGACACGAAGTCTGACCGCATGGATATAATAGTGGTTCAATGTTACCGCAGGCAAAAATCTCCAGCCCAGTGCAAGGGAGGTTTTAAAGCTAGCGCCGTTACAGGTTAGACTTGTCTATTCCTCACACATCTGGCAATTTCTAATTGCCAAAAGTGCCTGACGACAAAGTAGGAGAGGCAAGAACTCAAGTGACGAGACCCTCCAGCAGCAAGCAGCATCATTCAAAACAGCCAACCACAGGCTCGCAAGTGCGAAGTATCTGTTATGTGATGGAGATTTATTATAAACCAGCGTTCATCTTCAGCATCTACTCATGAAAATTACTTTTGTCCTTCCTACCCTTGCCCTTACAGGTGGCATGAGGGTTTTATCTATCTACACAGAAATTCTCCAACAGCGAGGACACAAAATATGTCTCGTCTCTACACCCCACGGACGACCAACTTTAATGCAACAATTGCGCTCTGTGGTCAGAGGTAAGGGCTGGGAACCCGCTCCGGTGAAAGAATGGTGTTATTTTGATAATGTAAAGGATCTCGAAAGTCGAGTGATCGAAACCTACCGTCCAGTTACCGACAGTGACGTACCTGATGCCGATATTATCATGGCTACTTGGTGGGAAACTGCCGAGTGGGTGTCTAAACTGTCCCCGAGCAAAGGAGCGAAAGTATATTTTCTTCAACACTACGAGGCTTTTGACTACACACCAAAAGATCGAGTAGATGCAACTTGGCGGCTGCCGATGCACAAAATTGCGGTCGCTAAGTGGCTGGAAGACAAGGCTAGGGATGAATTTGAGAATTTGTCTGTATCTCTGGTGCCTCCAACTGTAGACACCAGACAGTTTTACGACCCTCTCTCGCGATCGGGGCAGCGGCGGGGCAAGCAGTCAGTTCCCACAGTCGGGATGTACTATTCTCTAGCTCCTTGGAAAGGCTTTGCTCTTGCCATTGAAGCTTTCAAGCTAGCGGCCCAAAGAATCCCCAACCTTCGTTTAGTTGCCTTTGGTTCCGGCGAAACCGCTCCTCCGGATTTGTTGAAGGATAATATTGAGTATTATAGGATACCTAGTCAAGACGAACTCAAAGAACTTTACAGCAAGTGCGATGCTTGGCTGTTTGCCAGCAGCACCGAAGGCTTCGGCTTGCCAATTTTAGAAGCGATGGCTTGTGGCACTCCAGTCATCGGCACTCCTGCTGGCGCGGCTCCGGAACTCCTAGCTGGCGGGGGTGGAATACTTGTCAAGCCAGGAGACCCGAAGGATATGGCACTCGCGATCGAGCAGATTTGTCAGTTATCTGATGCCGAATGGCGGGCCATGTCGGAGACTGCTTTGGACACGGTGATACATTATACCTGGGAGGATGCAACCGATCTCTTCGAGGCTGCACTGTACACCGCACTCGAACGTCAGCCACAATTAACGGACAAGCTGCACCAATAGAGATCTATTTACTAAGATCGGGCAAAGAGGCGATCGTAAGAGCGAGAATTCAGATCCGGGAAATAAAGTAGTTTTTCTAGCATTTTACTGCCACAAAAAACCTATGGCTGCATTAATCCCAATTACGATGTTCGGTTTGATCCCGATCGTTCTTTACTTGTTTGTGAGGTTTCCGACTCAGCGGGCGGTAATTATCACTTTTGTGGCAGCGTGGCTGTTTTTACCACAAGTTTCTTATCCCATCCCCATATTTCCGGCGTATACCAAAGTTTCGGCATCTTGCTACGCCATTTTCCTGGGTGTTATTATCTACGATACTGAGCGCTTCACCAAATTTAAGCCTGGTTGGCTGGACGTGCCAATGGTAATTTTATGTTTGTCTCCAATTGTTTCACAAGTTACTAATGGCGGTAGCCCGATTTCTCCGACTTTCAACCAAATCGTTACTTGGGGTCTGCCTTATTTTTTTGGACGGTTGTATATGGGTAGTTTAGACGGGCTGCGACAATTGGCGATCGGGATTTTTGCAGGTGGTTTAGCCTACGTTCCTTTTACTTTATTTGAAGGGGTTAGGGGCCCACTTCTGCACCAAATGGTTTACGGCGTCAACGCCTTTGAGGACTGGGGTCAAGCAAGGCGCTTGGGGGGGTGGAGACCGGTAGTATTTATGCAGCACGGTTTGATGGTGGGCGTGTGGATGATGACAGCAGCCTTAATCGCAGTTTGGCTCTGGCAAACTGGGACGCTCAAAAAGTTTCAGGGCAAAAAGATTAAGACTCTAGCAATTGTATTAACAATCGCTTTTTTTCTGTGCCGTTCTACAGGCGCTTATAGTTTATTTTTTTTCGCATTGGTCATATTATTTTGTGCCAAGTGGTTTCGGACTTCTTTACCACTACTATTCGTAATTGGATATATAGCGTTTTATCTGTATGTAGCTGCATCGGGTCAATTTTCCAGCCAAGACGTGATGAGTGTAATCAATCCCATATTTGGTGAAGAACGGGCCGCCTCTCTGAAGTTTAGATTTGACATGGAAGAGATATTAGGAGATAAAGCGCGACAAAGATTTCTTTTTGGCTGGGGGGATGGTGGCGGAAACCGCGTGTACGACGGGTACGGTAAAGATATCTCGGTCACCGACAGCTTGTGGATTATTGCATTTGGCATCAACGGTGCAGTCGGTTTAGTTAGTTTATTTTCTTCATTTTTACTTCCTGTTGTCGCATTTACGTTCAAGTATCCGGCCAGAACCTGGTCTCATCCGAAAGTAGCGCCCGCTGCGGCCCTGGGAGTAGCCGTAACTATGTATATGTTTGACTGTGTTTTGAACGCTATGGCTAACCCGATTTTTGCAGTCATTGCGGGAGGAATATCGGGTCTGGTTTTAAAAGCTCCAGAAAGTCTCAAGGCCAAGAAAACCAGTTCGCCACCAAGAAGACAGTCGCTGGTTCACCAAAAATCAGGATGATTTTCAAGCTGTGAGCGCGCTCACAGCTTGAAAATCTATTGCATTATCTAGATACAAAAATTCAAAAATCTACTACCTTTGTATTAAATCTAGTTAGGAAGTTGCAATTTCTTTCTCAGTTTGCTCAAAATTAATGTAAAAAATAAAATATTGACTGCATTAATTGGCAAGGTTTCAAATATTAGCACGGGATTGTGTTTTCATTAAAACTGTGTTGCGAGTTGTAAACCAACTTAGCTTTATACATTTTTTCCTAAAAGCAGCAGATTCTTTACACAATCTTTAAACATTCTGACTGGACAGGTGGGGTGTAGGGCGATATACTGAAAAAAGTATATTCACCCCACCCCCAAGTAGTGAAAACACTGTTGCTGTAGTGTGGGTTTATGGTTTGAGTTGTAGTTGAATATCAAGGCTGGATGGGAATAACAAAATGAAAACAGTTAATTTATTGAATGTAGCGATAGATAACTTTACAATTACAGAGTTGTTTGAAAAACTAGACGACGAAGGCGGTGTGGTATTTACACCCAATGTAGACCACTTAATTAAGCTGCAATATGACCGCGAGTTTTATGAAGCTTACAATACATCTAGTTATAGAGTCTGCGACAGTCAAATCTTGATGTATGCCTCAAAATTTTTGGGTACTCCTCTCAAGGAAAAGATTTCTGGTTCTGACTTGTTTCCGGCATTTTATATGTATCACAAGGATAACGAGGACGTTAAAATATTTTTGCTAGGAGCGGCTGAAGGAATTGCTAGGAAAGCTCAGGAAAAAATCAATCAAAAAATTGGTAGAGAAATAGTTGTTGAAGCACTTTCTCCTTCTTTTGGGTTTGAAAAAAATGAGGAGGAGTGTGAAGCAATAATTGACACGATCAATAAATCAGGAGCTACAGTTTTGGCTATAGGAGTGGGAGCGCCGAAGCAAGAGAAGTGGCTGGTTAAATACAGGAGTAAATTCACACACGTGAAAGTTTTCTTGGCCGTAGGTGCAACCATTGATTTTGAAGCTGGTTGCAAAGCAAGATCTCCGAAATGGATGAGCGAAGTCGGCATAGAATGGGCGTACCGACTGTTAAGCGAGCCGAGAAGGTTGTGGAGGAGATATTTGATAGAAGGTCTGCCGTTTTTCCGATTAATAGTAGAACAAAAATTAGGGTTTTATAAAATGCCTTTCGTTGACAGTTAAACCACGAAGCTAGAAGGGGAAGGCGGTTCCGACCAGACAGATGGAAGCTGTGGAAAGCCCGATCGCACTTTCTGGCAATAATATTCATTTTTGGTTTCAACTCCCGGTAAAATCGGAAAGAAACCTTTGTTGCAAATCCCTAACTCGGGATTTAAATCATGAATCTGCCTTCTTTCTTGTGGTTGTGGAAAATAGCGGCGTGGTCAATGGGTGCGTCGCTTTTGGCTTACCTGTTGTTGGCCGTTACTGGAACCTGGATGTTTGCCGCCCGCAGCACGAAACAGCCTCGCCCAAAATGGCTGCGTCCCTTTCATTTGGTGACTGGTGCGGGGATGGCGACTCTGGTAATTTTACTGCTCTTAATTGGCGTAGTCGGTACGCTGGGATATTACGGCAATTTGGGTCACTCGGCTCATTTATCGGCGGGGTTAGCTGTGGTGGCTTTGGTTTTGGTTTCTGTGGGAAGCGGGCTGCAAATTGGCCCTAAAAATCCTTGGGCGCGTCCGCTACACATTGGCACTAATTTGGTTTTGTTTGCGGGATTTGCGATTGTTTTGTTAACCGGATGGACAATCGTACAAAAGTATTTGCCGAAAGTTTAACTTTGGTAGTGAGGACTTCAGTCCTCTTCAAATGAGAGAGGACTGAAGTCCTCACTACGAACCTGCTACTTTAGCTGTGAATTCTAAAATATGCTGCGCGGTAATCTGCGGTTTTTCTAAGTGGGGAACGTGTCCGCAGTCGGGTATCCAAATAAGTTGAGAATTTGCGATCGCACTTTTAAACTTTTCTGCATCCGCAGTCCCCAATATTCTATCTTGTTTTCCCCACAAAATCAAGGTCTGCTGCTGAATTTGCGCTAGTTTTGCCCCAAAACCTCCGTAACCGCCGCTTTTGGTAAACGCAATTAAAGCTTGATTCCAGTTGGGCATTTCTAAGTGCAAAGCAGCGCAAGTTTGAGCGTCAACAGAAGCCAAAGTTTTGTCGTAATAAGCATTGACGCTAATTTTTTGGCGAATTTTAGGGTTTCGCAAAAATGAAGTTGCCAGATATCCTAAAGGAGGAATTAAAAATTTGCCCTTATTAGATGTTACCGCAAAACCTGCACTATCTATTAAGACTAATTTTTTGACAGCTTCGGGATGAGCGAGGGTGAAATCTATTGCTGCTGCACCTCCCATCGAGGCACCGACTAAGATTACAGGCTGGGAAATTAGCGTTTTCCAGAAATAGTATAGGTGAGTGCCAATGGCCATCGCGCTGAATGGCAAATCCGGCGCTCTTTCTGTAAAGCCAAAACCCAACAAATCAAGCGCCCAAGTCTCATTGTTTTCGGCAAGCAGCGGCAACAGGCGGCGGTATTCAAACACGGAACTGTCGAAGCCGTGAATTAACAAGATCGGCGTATTTCCGCTGCCTTGGCACACGTAGCTTGTGGCAATTGGCCCCTCTGTTAGGGGAGTTGTAATTTCCTCGTGTTGAATGCTTTGGGCTAAGGCAATTGAGGTAGATTCTGTCAGTTGTGCGATCGATTTTGGCAGAAAACTTGCTGGCATAATTCTTGATAAATTGTGAATTCGTAGTGGCGGTGCCCCCGCGATCGCCCTAACACTTAATTATATATTGCTCGATCGCCTCCTATTTGAGGATTTAGGGCGATCGACCGCTTAAAATGCGATCGCTATTTAGTATCGCTTTGCCCCGCTAAGGCTGAGTTTGTTAACCCGAGGTCAAAATATTTGACAATTGTTGCTAATAATTCTTTTTAGTCTACTATACTTAAGGGCAGTAAGTCTTGCTTGGTTGGGGTTAAAGCGCAAATCGGCATCTAGCGCAAGATAGATTAAAACTAGGAACCGGCCAAAAACTCGTCTAATGTCTGGGCGCGGGGAATAGCGGCCTCGGAAATATTAAAGGGGAAAGAGTTCGCTAAAACGGGGAATTTAGCCCTGTCTGCGACTGCGAGCCGATCGTATTGAGAATTAATCTCAAGTTTCTCGCACAAGCAAGCCAAACAACTTGTTACTAAAGTCGATCGACCACTAAAACAGATGAAACAACAATACAGCCAACAGAACCAAGAGTCAAACCCCCCACAGTTCAAGGGTTTTACCTTTTACGGCGAGACACCTGAAGCCTCGAAAACCGAAGACAGCAGCACAGAAGCTCAGATTGAAGCTCAACCAGACTCAGCTAAGAGTAAATCATTCCCGCTAGCAATGGCAAGCATGGGCGAAAAACTGCGGATAGTCAAACTCAAGGGTTCAGATGGCACAGTGCGCCGCCTCATCGGTATGGGATTTGTCCCCGGCATCGAAATTCAAATCATCAGCAATTCTGACGGTTCCGTGATTGTAGCAATGGGCGACAACCGCATCGGTTTAGGGGCTGGTATGGCACAGAAAATTATGTGTACTAATTAGGGGAATTGGGAGAGCGGAGGCATTGGGAAGAAGGCCAAACAGGTCATTGGGAAGAAGGCCAAACAGGTCATTGGACATAAAAAAAGTTATTACCAATTACCAATTACCAATTACCAATTACCAATTACCAATTACCAATTACCAATTACCAATTATCAATTGAAAAAATGAACGAGAAGAAACAACTGGGAGATTTAGCTGTTGGCAGCACCGGTAGAGTAGTTGGCTATGAGAAAACAGCCCGCGCTTACAAAGGTAAATTGTTAGCAATGGGATTGACGCCGGGAACTGAATTTACTGTCACTCGCCACGCACCCCTAGGAGATCCCGTAGAAATCCTAGTCCGGGGTTTCAAACTCAGTTTACGGAAAGATGAAGCAAAAACCCTATTTGTAGAGGAGGTGAAATAATGGCCAAGCAAATTATTGGATTGGTGGGCAATCCCAACTGTGGCAAAACCACCTTATTTAATGCTTTGACAGGTGCTAACCAGCGAGTGGGAAATTGGCCGGGAGTAACAGTGGAACGTAAAGAGGGAAAATACACTCACGATGGTTTAGCAATTACTATTGTTGACTTGCCGGGAGTTTATTCTCTTGATGCCGAAGACGGAGATACTGGCCTTGACGAATTGGTAGCGCGAGATTATTTGCTAGGTGGCGAAGCTGATGTGATTGTTAATATTGTTGATGCTTCCAACTTAGAGCGCAATTTGTATCTCACTACCCAAATTTTGGAGATGCGGGTGCCGATGATACTAGCGCTAAACATGATGGATGTTGCCAAAGAACGGGATATCCGAATTAATGTTAGCAAATTCGCAGAACGCCTCGGCTGTATTGTAGTCCCGATGAGTGCTTCGTCAAATGACGGAGTGCCTCTGTTGCGCGATGCTGTTAATAAAGCGCTACAAAAGCCGATCGCACCATCTGCATACGTAGCTTATCCGGCTGTCATCGAAGATGCGATCGCCCAATTAGTACCACACATCGAAAAAAACAGCCCAAACCGCTGTGTAGATGCCCGCTGGACAGCACTGAAACTCCTAGAATACCAGGATGAAGTCGCCCCGGAACTCGCCGATACAGAACTCGAAAAAATAGTCGTTCCCCACCGTCGCCGAGTCCACGAAACCCTTGATGATGACCTCGATATTATCATCGCCGACAGCCGCTACACATACATCCGCACCCTAACCCAAGGCGTCGCCGAAAGTTCCAGGGAAGTCAAAACTAACGTTTCCGACAAAATCGACCAAGTTGTGCTCAACCGCTTCGCAGGCATTCCAATATTCTTGATAGTGATGTACTTAATGTTCACCATTTCGATTAACGTTGGAGGCGTGTTGATCGACTTTTTTGACATCTTTTTTGGGACAGTTTTTGTAGATGGTTTCGCTAAGCTTTTAGAAAGCATCAATTCCCCCGGATGGTTAATCGGACTGCTGGCCAAAGGTGCCGGTGGCGGTATTCAAACTACAGCTACTTTTATTCCCCAAATTGGGATGATGTTCTTATGTTTGTCTGCCCTCGAAGACTCCGGCTACATGGCACGGGCTGCCTTTGTCATGGACAGATTAATGCGATTTGTCGGACTTCCCGGCAAGTCCTTTGTGCCGATGATGGTGGGTTTTGGGTGCAATATTCCCGGAATTATGGCGACGCGGACATTAGAAAATAAGCGCGATCGCATGATGACAATTATGATGAATCCATTCATGTCTTGTAGTGCCAGATTAGCAGTTTACGCCTTATTTTGCGGCGCATTCTTCCAAGTCGGCGGGCAGAATATGGTGTTAGGACTTTACCTGTTAGGAATTTTAGCCGCAGTTTTCACTGGACTAATCTTAAAAAACACCATTTTGCAAGGAGAAGCTGCACCTTTTGTGATGGAATTGCCACCCTACCACATTCCCAAACTTAAAGGCGTGCTGCTGCGGACTTGGGACAGATTGCAAGCTTTTATCAAAAAGGCCGGAATTGCGATCGTAATTATGGTAATTATCCTCGGATTCATGAACTCCGTCGGCACCGATGGTTCCTTTGGCAAAGAAAACACCAAAGATTCAATTCTTAGTGCAGTTTCCCGCACAGTAACACCCGTCTTTACTCCGATGGGAATTACTCAAGAAAACTGGCCAGCAACCGTCGGTTTACTAACAGGAGTATTTGCCAAAGAAGTAATGGTCGGCACCTTAGACTCCCTCTACACAGAACTAGCAGACGAACAAAAAGCAGCAACAGGTGCAGAACCTGAAAAAGTAGAAGAGTTTAGTTTTTGGGGTGGCATGAGCAAAGCATATCTCAGCATTCCAGAGAATCTAGCAAAACTTCCCGGTCAACTTTTCGATCCCCTCGGTTTAAGTTCCGCCAATATTACAGACCAAAAAGCAGCAGAAGAGGAGCAAGGTATTTCTGACAGTACCTACGGACAAATGTCTCAACGGTTTGGTTCCAATCAAGCCGCCTTTGCCTACTTGCTGTTTGTATTGCTGTACTTTCCTTGCGTTTCCGCAACAGCAGCACTTTACCGCGAAACTAATTTAGGTTGGACAATATTCGCCGGTGCTTGGACTACTGGTTTAGCTTACTGGGCGGCAGTGCTCTATTATCAAATTGCGACATACGCAGAGCATCCAGAATCTTCACTTATTTGGGTAGTGAGATTGGTAATAGCTATGGCCCTGACACTTGTGGGATTAAAAATGGCTGGTGCAATACGCCCCAAGCGTCGCGAAGCAATAAGTCAATAGTTAGTATTCATTAGTTGTAGGGTGCGGATACATCGAAAATTCCTAAAGAAAGATCGCAATCTCACATATCCGCACCTTACAAAATAGATTGACTCGGACAAGCGAAGTTCTAGCTGAGAGAGCCTAAGAAATCAGTAATGATATTACCAATAAATCAATCGTACATATCGTACATTTTGATTGTCTGTTGGGTGGGGCGGGTTTACACTATTATTTATTTTTGCCATAAATTGTCTGTGAACCCGCCCCTACACACCATAAAATTATTCACCAATGAATTCAGAAAAAAAACATCCCAAGATTCTGTAGGGGCGGGTTCACCAACCATCTACAGAAAAGACAAAAAATCTCATAAACCCGCCCCAATCCCAATACTTAACACTATTTATGCGCCGGAGATCCCCCTCGCATCCCCCTCCCGGGGGACGCAAGAGAGCATTCTTGTCCCACCCCCTACTCCCCTTTTTGAAGGGGAGTAGGGGTCGAGTAGGGGGCAAGCTAAGGGGGGATCTCTTAAGTAAACCGTATTGGCCCCAATCCGACCACTATTCACATCAACATCTTACGACAAGAAAGGATAAAAACCATGATTTTAAGCGAAATCCAACAGTTTATTGCTGAAAATAAAAGAGCTTCTCTCGCCGATTTGAAACTCCATTTTCGCATGGACGGCGATGCTTTGCGCGGAATGCTAAACCGCCTCATCCGCAAAGGCCGCATCAGTAAAATGGCAGAAGCGAAAAAGTGTGGCGGATGTCACAGTTGCAGCGACGATGCTACGGAGATTTATGTGTGGGTAAATGCCGATAAATCAGCACCCGTAGAGGAACCAGTTTCTGCAAATTGCCATTAATCTCATGTTCGCTCAATTACCCGGAATCAACAAGGTTCGTAGTGAGGACTTTAGTCCTAAGATAAGGACTAAAGTCCTCACTACGAACAGCAATCGCCCTCAGTCCCTCTCCTTCCCTTTTCCTCTTTCTTATCCTCTCTAACTCTGCGCCCTCTGCGGCCTATGCGGTTAATTAAAAAAAATATTGTTGCCAAATTCAAGAAAATTAGGATACCATTTAATTAAATATCTGAATGTATGTTCAGTGATTGTGATAATCATTCTAAAATCTCAAAAGGATACTGAATAATGACTCAAACTCCTTCCCTCAAAACCCTACAAACTAAGATTGGCGGAATGGACTGCGGCAACTGTGCCAAAACCGTAGAAGCAGGCTTGCAAAATTTGCCCGGACTTACTGACATCAATGTAGTTTTTGCCACAGAAAGTTTGCGGTTAAATTACGACCCCGAACAAGTAACAGAAAAGGCTATTTTCGATCGCATTAAAAACCTAGGCTACACTATCGAACAGCCCACCGCAGGAGTATCCTCGAAGGAGGACTGTTGTTCGGGTGAACACCATCATCACCAGCATTCTACAGTCCAGAAAACTCAAAAACCCGATCCAACAAACTGGAAATTCTGGATTCGCAATCGCCGGGGACAAAGTGTAATCTTAGCAGGAATAGGATTGATTCTGGGATTGCTAACTCAGAATTTAGCCCTGGCAATTTGGATATCGCGGGCGTTTTACGGTATCGGTATTATTATAGCTGGATATCCGATCGCCCGCGCCGGCCTCATGGAGTTGCGGTTGCGCCGCGCCGACATGAATCTGTTGATGACAATTTCGGTAATTGGCGCGGTAGCTTTAGGCGATTGGTTTGAAGCGGCGTTAGTTGTATTCCTGTTTAGTCTGGGAACAACTTTGCAAACTTTTACCTTCAGCCGCACTCGCCATGCTATTGCTAGTTTGATGGACATAACACCACAGACGGCAACTGTCAAGCGCGACAATAACCGTGAAGTGACGCTGCGGGTTGAGGAAATTCAAGTAGGAGAAATTCTGACAATTCGCCCCGGACAAAGGGTAGCATTAGATGGAGTTGTTGTATCGGGGAATTCGGCGATCGACCAATCGCCAATTACGGGAGAATCTATCCCGGAAGATAAGGAAACGGGCGATCGCGTTTTTGCCGGAACCTTAAATCAAACTGGCTTTTTGGAAGTCCAAGTTACCCACACTGCGAATGATACCACGGTTGCGAAAATTGTTCACTTAGTCGAGTCAGCGCAATCGAGCCGCGCACCAACTCAGCAGTGGGTGGACAAGTTTGCAGAGATTTACACTCCAATTGTAATTGTAAGCGCGATCGCCCTTACAGTAATTGGGCCCTTAATTTTTGGTCAACCATTCAGCATCTGGTGCTACCGCGCCCTGGTAATGTTAGTCATAGCCTGTCCCTGCGCCTTAGTAATTTCCACTCCGGTTTCCATTGTCAGCGCCATCGGTGCAGCCACCAGTCAAGGCGTGTTATTTAAGGGCGGAAACGGCTTAGAAAATGCGGGAAAAATCAAGAGTCTGGCTTTTGATAAAACCGGTACTTTGACTGAAGGTAAACCTGTTGTGCAAAAGGTTTACGACTTGGGAGAATTGAGCGCCAGCACGGTATTGTTAATTGCAGCTTCTTTGGAACAAAAATCGGAACATCCTTTAGCTAAGGCAATTATTACCAAAGCTAAGCAAGAAGAAATTGAGTTAGAAACTCCTGAAAACTTTACGGCTTATCCGGGTAAAGGTATTGCGGCGAAATTTGGCAATAATCGGTATTTTGTCGGAAATCGCCGCTTATTTGCCGGCGAAAATATCGAACTGTCAAAATCAGCAGTCTCTCTGCTAGATGATATCGAAAAATTAGGGCAAACTCCTGTTTTAGTCGGCAGCAGGATCGGTTTGTTGGGAGTGATTGCTTTGGCTGACGGCTTGCGACTGGAAGCTGCCGAAGCCGTACATTTGCTGAAACAGATGGGTTTGAACAATTTAGTGATGCTCACGGGCGATCGCACTTTTGTAGCTCAGCAAATAGCTCAACAACTCAACCTATCTGAGTATAAAGCAGAATTGCTGCCATTCGACAAACTCCAAGCAATTCAACAATTGCGAAACTTGGGAAGCGCAGGAATGGTGGGCGACGGAATTAACGATGCCCCCGCTTTAGCAGCCGCCGATATCAGCTTTGCAGTTGGCGGCATTGATATAGCACTAGAAACCGCCGATGTGGTGTTAGTTGGTAGCGACTTGAGAAAACTCGCCTATGCAGTCGATTTGAGCCGCCGTACTGTAGCTGTAATTCAGCAGAATGTGATTTTTTCGCTAGTAACAAAAGCGCTGTTTTTGTTGTTGGGAACCTTTGGGTTTGTAGGATTAGCCGTGGCAGTTTTAGCAGACACGGGAACTTCATTAATTGTTACCGCAAATGGGATGCGGCTGTTTCGGTCAAAATAGTAGCCGTAGGGTGCGGATCCATCGAAAACCCCTAAATTCGATCGACAATCGAGCGAGCGACGCATCTGGGAAAATAGCTATAGATGATAGATGCACTGATTGATAAGCTGTACCACATTTCTTGCTCTCTCCTCTCTTGCTCTGCGCCCTCTGCGCCCTCTGCGGTTAATAAAAAAAAATCTCATTCACAAATAAAATACGATTGCAATAAATTCATGAATCTCTCTCGACTTCGGCAGCAACCAGAGCCTTATTTGATGAGTGTTTTACTGGTAAATAGATGGCAAATTCAGCACCATGACCTATTTCCGAATTCACTTCTATTCTACCCTGATGCTTATCAATAATTTGGTAGGAAATCGACAACCCTAAACCTGTCCCTTTCCCTACGGGTTTAGTCGTAAAGAATGGGTCAAATAGCCTGTTCATAACATCGGGGTCAATCCCTGCACCGTTATCTCTAATCTTGATAACTACTTGATTTTTCCCTGCTATTTCTGTGGAAATTTCAATCTGCTTGTTCCGCAGATTTGTATTGCTCAGCAACGCATCTGCAGCATTGGCTGTGATATTCATAAATACCTGGTTTAGTTGCGATGGATAGCACTCGACTAAAGGCAGTTTTCCGTAATTTTTAGTCACAGTAATGCTTGTTTTAATTTTGCTGTTCAAAATTAACAGTGTGCTGTCTATTCCTTCGTGAATGTCAACTGCTTTCATGTCGGCTTCGTCTAACCTGGAGAAGTTGCGTAGCGACACGACAATTTGCTGAATTCTCTCGGTTCCCATTTTCATTGAAGACAGCAATTTTGATAAATCTTCTGTTATAAATTCGAGTTCAATTTCTTCAATATAGTCTTGAATCGACGTGCTGGGATTCGGATATTCTACTTGATAAAGTTCTACAAGTTCGACCAAAGATTTGGTGTACTGATTGGCATGACAGAGGTTGCCATAAATAAAGTTGACTGGGTTGTTAATTTCGTGAGCGATGCCGGCCATCATCAGCCCCAAACCAGACATTTTTTCGGCTTGAATTAGTTGGGATTGAGCATTTTTTAAGTCGTGAAGTGCTTGTTGCAGTTGGTGCAACTGCAAGTTTAGTTCGCCATCGCGCTTTTCTACTTGTTCAATCATAAAGTTGAAAGCTTTAGCAAGTTGACCGACTTCATAACCGGAAGGAATGGGTAATTTACTAGAAAAATATTGATTTCTTGCCATCCAATTCACGTTTTGAGTTAACTCAAGAATGGGTTTAGCTATTTTTCCGGCAACTACCGCACCAACAACAGCAGCTAAAATGATTCCTCCAGCTAAAAAACTATCCAGATTTCTAGATAAAGTTAATTGCGTTTTTTGGACATCAGCCATTGGGTGAAATACGGCTGCGGTTACGTTGTCGCCAGTGTCTGACAATGCTACTGTTTTTATCATGTAGAAACGGCGCTCGAACTCGATTTTAACAGGTTGTGTTTGTCGCTGCGGTACTTGCCAAGATTTTGAGCGAATTTCTGGGAAGTTAGTAGCAATTAATTTTCCCGATCGAAAGATGGCAAAGTAATTCTGACTGTTAATATCAATGCTGATTTGCTGTAATTGTTCGTCTGTCACTAAGTAACCAATAAGTACGCCGCCAATTAGAGTGTTGTTAGTTCTAATTGGTGCAAATCCAACTAGCAGGGCTTGCGGTTTGCCGTCAATGCTGACGAAACTTGATTTTTCTAGGCTGTTAAGTGCTAATTTTATCGATTCCTGAATCAGCAAATTCTTGTCTGCGATCGACTCTTCTCGCAATTCTGCGACTATTTCGCCGCGTGCGTTGACGACTTTGACTAAATCTAGTTTAAAATTCCTTTGTAGAGATAATATATCTTGGCGTAAAATGTCTGTGTCTTTCTGTTTTATAGCGCGGATAATTTCTGGTTGTTCTGCTAGCTGTTTGGCTTGCATTGTCAGTTGGGTCGATCGACTTTTGAAGTCTCGCACGGCCAAAGCTGCTTGGTTTTCAACTTCCTTCTGTAGCCCTGCTTCGAGATTGTTGCTAAATCCGATTTTTACTGTGTGCATCACGAATAGCAATAAGCTGACGGATACACCTAAAAACGGCACAATGATTTTGAGGCTCAGCGGTGCTTGGGAGTATAGCTGTGGATGCTCCGAGGTGTTTTTGCGATCGCCCACCGGTTCAATATTTTTCATCAGCTTATTGCAAATAAGACTCATTAACTCATCTTAATACATTTCTCCATAATTGTCATCCTTGGGATGCGACACCTAAAATTTAAAATCTAAAACCCGTTGGCGAGTGTGTAGGGATAGCCAAAAATTCAGTATTTCTTCCCCGACTTGTTCCGGATAGAAGTGATGGAAAAAATGCCTACCATCTGGACATTCCCAAAAGCTATCCCCTTTTTTAAGAAATTTTGACCAGCGGCGCATCACAATAGGAGATACCACAAAATCCGTTTTGCTGCTGCATATTAACAAAGGTACTTCTACACCTTCATCGCTGGAATTACTCATCCTAAATAAGGAGTGAGGACAAGGAGAACAGGCTAAGTCGTCCTCAAAATATGGTATAAATTTTTGATTGATACTTGGATTTTGGAATCCCAGCATATCGCTCACCATTTGAGTTAAAACTTGTTTGCTACTCCAGGGAAAAGCTGAAAGATGGGTATAGTAATGTGCTTGCCAATTAACCGCAGATGGTATACCCACAGCTAAAAGTCCCAAAGAACTTACTTTGTGAGGATAGCGGCGCGCATACATTAAACCAACTAATCCGCTGGTACTGTGGCCTAGGAGGTGAATTGGGCGATCGCGCATTGTTAAAAAATCGTGCAAAAGTTCAACAGCCATATCTAAAGAGCAAGCTTCGTCTTCTGTTTGTTGGTATTCCCATATTTGCACGGGGACAGAATCATTTAAGTAGGAAAGCAGGGACCGATCGAAGCATTGCAAACTCGGACTTACACTTAACCAAAGCACGTCATCTGAACTGAATTTCATCAATTTTAAGTTGGATATAAAGTTACTTAGAACTTAGGAGACATAACGTTGAAATGTAGCGCGGGCATTGCCCAATTACCCTGAATAAATATGTAGATCGAGAGAGCAAGTCTGGATGTTTTGGCGCAAACAAGACTTATTTTTTTGAACCGCAGAGAGCGCAGAGAACGCAGAGCAAGAGATGTTCCTAGGTTAGCTGATTGTGGGGCGGGTTCAGAGTATCCGCCCCAAAAATACAGGTATTTTGCAGTTTACCAAACTGCTCTACCGTTAATCCTATATCCCAAATTCTTTTTTGAGTTGAGATACCCAAGCTTTGACGCGCGCTTCCGTCAGATCGGATTGGTTGTCTTCATCAATAGCAAGACCCAAAAACTTGCCATTAACTACAGCTTTAGATTCATTGAAATCATAGCCGTCTGTCGGCCAATAACCGACAGTTTCGCCGCCCAGTTCCGAGATTTTCTCAGCTAAAATCCCCATTGCATCCATAAAATTATCCGGGTAGCCTTCTTGGTCGCCCGTTCCCAAATAAGCTACTTTTTTGCCGCTAAAATCTATATCATCCAGTTCGGGGAAAAAACCTTCCCAGTCGCTTTGCAGTTCGCCGATGTTCCATGTCGGAGAAGCGATAATCAGACATTCGTATTCGGCGAAATCATCATTTTCAATGCTGCCAATCTCGTGCAAGGTTACGATATCGCCACCAAATTCATCTCGAACCATTTCAGCGATAGACTCAGTTTTACCAGTTGTAGTTCCGTAGAAAAGACCAATTGCTTTTGACATTTTTACTCCGAAGGTGAAATTTGATAGTGCTTGAGATTTCTTTTTTTTGAGTCATAACTTGGCATTTCTTGCCTGCAATTCAGACAAAACCAGTAGACTCGATTGTGGCTAACCTGAGAAATGAGGGAGTCAAGGCAGCAAGGACACTGTTTTTTCATCTGCTTAAAGTTGAAAATTCATCAACCAAGCTGATTCGCTCATATCGGGGTCGGCTTCGCAGTCAATTAGTAATAAATTCAGCGTCGTTGCTACTTTTAGTCGGCGCGGGATGCCGGCGGGTACAAACACAAATACTCCCGGTGTTAAAGTGACTGTTCGATCGCCCACCGTGAAAGTTCCGACTCCTTCTAAGACGGCTATGGTGACATCTTTGGAGTTATCGAGGTCGGGTATTTCGGAATTTTTACCCAAACTCATCAGTTTTTGGCTGTCGGCGGGTTGTCCGTCGCTGATTCGCGAGGCTGACGCGGAAACTATTGCTGCTGTCACGGTGATTGACCTCCAGGTACTGTTAACTTCCGGCAGTTATTGCAATTAATATTCAATAAGCTACCATGCACTTTAGATATATTGTCAAGAATTTAAGATTAAGATTTGTTACAAAAGGCTGCTGCACTAAAGATCCTGGCAGCGATAGCAGCCCCAAATTCATACATGGCGGTATTTAGGGGCGATCGAACTGCGAGGCGCGATGGCTTTACTTTTAAAATACTTGCTAAATATTTGCAATTAGCTTGCAAAAATCTGGGCGGGTATGAGGCGGATTTGCTCGATCGCACAAATCCGTCTCATACCCGCCCCTAATAACAGCAGTGAAAAATCAACAATTAACTGACTGCTTCTTCACCCCCACGCCCACATACATAATCGATGTATCCTCATTAATTTGGATTTTAAACAACCCAGATTTTTTGTAATCAACATAGTTGGCGATATTAGAGAGTAGCACTTGAGAAATTTGTTGGAAACTTACAAGGGAAGGAAATAGCTGATTTCCTGTTGTTAATTTTTGCCAAAAACCGTGCATCTCGCCTAAAACAGCGCCCATTTCTCCAAACATATCAAAACCTTTAATTTCAATCTTGCCAAAGCCCGTATCGCGCATTACCGCAGACAGTTCCTCGGGGGTAATAAACTTTTCCCAATCGTGGACGCCCCGCTTAATTTCCTGCAAGATATTTTCCATGAGTCGAATCATCACAATTTGCGAGGAAAAAGTTCGGTTTATTGTATCGAAAAAGAACAGTCCCCCGGGCTTGAGAATTCTGTGAACCTCTGACACAACTTGTTTGTAATCGGCAACGTGTTCTAAAACATCTACGCAGATTACCACATCGAAGGTATTGTCGGCGTAGGGCATATTTTCGGCAAAACCTTGTCTGTAGTCAATCTCAAAACCGCTGGTAACTGCGTGATTTTGAGCTGCTACAATGCACTTGTGCGATCGATCTATTCCCGAAACCACAGCGCCCCTCTCGGCCATAAACTCGCAGGAAAAACCGCCGCCGCACCCGACATCTAAGGTTTTCAGCCCCCGCCAATTAATCGCGTGTCTGTCGAAAAACTCAAATCTGGGTTTGTTGAGATGGTAGAGAGCATAGATTTTAGCATTTTCGTCCCACCAATTATCAGCATTTTCGTCGTAAAATTCTAGATCGTTTTTTACTTCTGTTTTCGTCGGCACGATTTTTTTAGTCCTGATTAGTTAGTGGAATATCAGATAAGACAGCGGTTGAAACCGCGTCTACAAAAAGCAAGTCTGCCTCCGCAGACTGGGGAAGATAACGTAATTTTAACCAGCCACTTTTCAACCCGCACTCCTCCGGTGAAAGTGTGTATAAACCTGGTTTCCACCGCCCGTTCTTCTTGATTTTATAGGACTAACGCCCAGAAACCCGGTTTCTGTGAAAAATCAGAGGTTCCGTGACGAGTTCCCAGCCAGAAACCGGGTTTCTGAATCAGCGCGCGCAAGTTCTATTTTGTCTCAAGTTGCGAATCGCCACAGTTTTTTATTATAATAGTTTTGGCATAAATTTCAACAAGATGGATCGCGTTTCTATTATCATCCCAGCCCTGAACGAAGCGACTTGTCTGGAACGCACCCTCCGCCAACTCAGCATTCTCAATCCTCCAGCTTGGGAGGTTTTGGTGGTAGACGGCGGCAGTCAAGACGAAACAGTGGCGATCGCCCTTGCTTCCACAACCCGTGTTATTTTTAGCAGTATGCCGGGACGTTCCGTGCAAATGAATTTGGGTGCCCAAACCGCCACAGGCGAAATTTTGTGCTTCCTCCACGCCGATACTCTAGTTCCCGACGACATCGTAGCAATCATCCAGAAAACATTATCCGATGCCGAAATTGTCGGCGGCGGATTTATTTCTTTAATGACAGGTTCGCAGCAAACAAGATGGGGTTTTTCGCTGCACAATTACCTGAAAACTTATTACGCGCCGCTGTTATTTCGACCTCATTTGTTTGTTAAAGGATTGCGATTGCTGTTTGGCGATCAAGTTATTTTTTGCCGCCGCACCGATTTTTGGGAATGCGCGGGTTTCGATGCGGCGCTACCAATTATGGAGGAGGCGGATTTGTGTTTGAAGTTAGCGCGATGCGGTAAAATTAAGTTAGTTCATCGTGTCGTTGAAAGTAGCGATCGCCGAGTGGCGCAATGGGGCGAAGTCAAAGCAACTGCTATCTATCTTGCGATCGGTTTATTGTGGGGGTTTGGCGTTCCAGCGAAGTATCTCAAGCAGTTTTATGAAGACATTCGCTGAAACACAAAATCTGATTAAATTCCCAGAATGTACTGGCTGTATTTTTTGGGCAAAACTTTCTGCAACAGGTAAATAATCGCCAAACAACCGCACAAAGTGCCTGTCACTAAAAAGCTGAGCTTCAGCAGCGGATGTACGGGATCGATAAATTTATAAAACACTAACAATACATATTGCACGACAGTTGAATCCAGCAGATATATCGGGAATGAATACGCAGCCAATAGTTTGATTAACCCCGAAACTCTGCTGGGAAGTGCGATATTTTTAGAAAATGCGAGGATCGACAAGACGAACAAAATTGCGTATCCTTGAGAATAGAGTTTAAAAAACGATCGCAAAAACCATCCGTCCGAATTAACTTTGCTCATCCAGTAATATTCCCAAATGCTGGCTAGATAAAAGAGGATTGTTGCTCCTAAAACTAGCATTTTTCTGCCTTCGAGAACTGGTTGAATTTTGTCATAGGCTGCGCCCAAAAACAGACCTGTTGAAAATGGTAAAATCCAACTAAAAATCCATCGCTCCATCAAAGGTAAAGGTATTGATATGTATTTGAAAACGGTTAAGTAAAAGAAGATGGTAAAAATTGTTTGAATTGTTAAACCCAATGCCAAAACTTTGATGGGTTCTAAAAATCGCGATCTCACTAGCAGCCACCACCAGCCGTAGCATTGAATAATTACAACGATGAAGTAATAGGGAGGCATCACGGAGCCTGTCAGAATATTTCTGAGCAATGACAGTAAATCAAAGTTTGGGAGTTTTCCCAAATTATTTAAGATGTACAAAGTTACTGACCAAAACAGGTAGGGTGGTATGATTTTTGACAGTCTTTTTTTGACTACCTGTCCGGGATTATTTTGATTTTCCAGTTTGTTGGTGAGAAAAAAACCGCTGAGGAGTAAAAAAGCTGGTACGCAGAAGAGTTGGAATGTATCGATAGAGACAAACAAAATTCGGCGATCGCGAAATGAGGCAAACCCAGCATGAGTAATCACGACACTGACTATGGCTAAAGCTCGGATCAAGTCAAATTCCGCAAACCGATTAGAAGCTTTTTGCATGGTAAAAAGTAGATTGCAAAAATTATGGTCAAATCAGAAATTTTGTGCCTGATGGATTTTCACCATAGCAGAAAATGTTATATTTGCCCCTATCTTCACAAAAATTATCAATATTCAAAAAAGTATTGCTACAATTCTCAATCTGATAGCAATTATTAAAATTCTCACAGTCACAGAGTTCTGCATCAAACACTCCACCGTGCGGTTTCCCTGCTACTGAGCCCGATTTCGCGCCAAGTAGGCCGGACACGGGAATACCGTTTCCCTGCCACTCGATCGCCCCGGAGCCCGTAAATTCACAAAATTACCGATAACTCACGCTTTGATTAAAAGCAGTTAATTAACCGTTGTTGTGATGGATGTGCGACGCAGAAACACTATCCAACTGATCGCGCCCGTTGCGGATCACGCGCAGCATATCGCTCAGCTTGTGCTCAATATTATCGAGCACTTGGTCGGCATAATCGTCGGCGCCGTTTTGAATTTCCTCGCATTCCGCCATCGCCCTGGCTCTCATTTCTTCCAGTTCCTCTTGAGCCTGGTAGCGAATTTGTTCGACTTCCGCCAGCGTCGCCTGCTGAATTGCTTCGCAGTCGAGCAAAACTTGCTGTCGCAACTGATCTGCTTCTATCTTCGCCTGCTGGAGCAGGCCCATATCATTTAAAAGTTCTGCCGCTCGCTGTTCTGCTGCTTCTATCACTTCTTGAGCGTAGAGTTGAGCTTCTTGGAGCAGTTCGTCTTTGTGCCGGATGACCGTTTCGGCTTCCCCAAAGGCGATCGGCAAATTCAGCCTCACCAAGTCTAACTGATCGAGCAACTGTTCTTCATCCACCAGAGTACGTCTGGTCATGGGAATTCGCGGGCTGTCGAGAACAATTTCCTCAAGCCGGTTCAATTCCCGCTGGATGTCTACTCCTGCGGTTCTGGTTTCATCTCCGAAGGCGGCGGTGTTCTGAGGTGATTCGTTCTCAGTGCTGCGTCCGGTAGAGTCGGGTTCGATGCGATTTGGTTCCTGCTGGCGTAACATTTGTAAATATCTAGGGCGACGTGTTTCGGAACAAGATGATCTACGGAGCCACCAAACTTGGCGATTTCTTTAACTACACTACTACTTAAAAAGCTGTACTCGTTAGAAGTTGCCAAAAAAACTGTTTCAATTTCCCCCAGAAGGGTTTTATTGGTGTGGGCCATCTGGAGTTCCATTTCAAAATCTGTTAATACCCGGATTCCCCGCAGCAGCACTTTGGCTTGTCGAATCTTAGCATAGTTTACTGTCAAACCCTCAAAACTGTCTACTTCTACGTTTGGCAGGTGTTTGGTAGAGCGCAGGATCTGCTCGATCCTTTGTTCTACGGTGAACAGAGGAGTTTTGCTGGGGTTTTTGACTACGGTAACAATTACGCGATCGAACAGTTTAGATCCCCGCTCGATAATATCTGCGTGACCGAAGGTAATGGGGTCAAAGCTGCCTGGATAGATTGCAATCACTTGTTTTGCGCGAGAGGGGGAGAGGGGGGAGGGGGAGAGGGGGAGAGGGAGAGTGGGAGAGGGGGAGATGTGGAAAACCTTCCTTTTTCCTTTTTCCTTCTGACTCTCAACTGTCACAGGTCAACTGTCCACTGTCACAGGTCAACTGTCCACTGTCAACTATCTTCTACTTTTTCATGGAATGAGCTTTGTAGAAAGTTTCCAGGCTTTGCCGATCGCCCACAAACCGCCAGTGCCAAGGCTCGTAACTGACGCCTTGGCGGTTGTTTTTGGGGAATGACATTTCAAAGCTGAAGGAGGCGGAGTTGGCTTCTAGCCACTTGAATGCTTGGGTATTTTCAAAGCTGGGACTGAGGTTGGTATCCGGGGAGGAACCGTCGCCAAGGTCGATCGCGTAACCGGTATGGTGTTCGCTGTAACCTGGAGGAGCGCTGACTTCGGCTCGCTTGCTGGCGTTTTGCCTGCGTTCGGCTTTTACGTCAAAAAATACGTGCTGTTGGTCTTCTACGGATCGAAAGCCGGATATGGGAGCAAAATAGATCCCTGATGCGGCGGCAGCGTTGGCCATTTCCTGATATTTTGCTGCTGCTGAAGTGCGGAGTTTGACGCTACCGTCGGAGGTGACATTTACCAAGTCGGCGGCTGGTGCTTCTGGGTAAGGCAAGTGTCCCAGCAGGTTGTCTGGGGTGGCGGCTTTGGAATTGCTAGCTGGACTCGCGGCCGATCCCGACGGCGAACTCGCTGCTACTGGGTTTTTTTGAGTTGGCTGTGTCCGACTGGTGGCTGGGAAAAAGTTAAAGTTGAGGTGCAGCCAGATGCTGACCACAAAGGCGACTGCGCCCAATCCTAGCAGTTTCCAAATCAGTCCTTTTTTCTTGGACTGACTCGCTCCTGCTTCTAGGTATGGGTGGTCTCGTACTGCTTCTGGAATTTCGTCAGCGGCAAGCTCGGAGGCTTGCGGGGTTTTTCTCGACAGACTAGCGTTATCCAAGCCAGCTCCACTCCTGCACTTCAATAAGGCTCAACGTTACAAATTGTATATCGATCGCGCGCGGGTAGCACAGCTACAATTGCCGCTGAGAATATATCATCTCTTCCTGACGGAGCCCCGTCCCATCCGCCAACTCTGGAATCTGTTATTTGGGCGATCGTCCGTTTTCGTCAAATTGGTTGGCGCTGATTAATTTTAAGTGTCATTTGCTACTTATTCCACAAAATCTAACAATTCTTCGATCGACACATCAAACGTCCGGGCCAATTTTAGCAAAATACCGATGTCAGCCATTGTCATACCGGGCGATCGGGCGTAGCTTTTGACGGTATTGTAGGATACGCCGGAGCGATCGGCTACTTCCTTTAGCGTCCAACCTTCTCTAGCAGCAAACTCTCGAATTCGCAATTTTATTAATTCGCCTCTTGACATAAGGGTGAAATCTCACCTATATTGTTTTATATTAATAAACGTTAGATATACTACTGAGGAGACGCTCGGAGCAACCTACTCTTCTACGACCTCAAACAAGTCTTCAATCAACACATCAAAAGTTCGAGCTAATTTTTGTAGATAAGTAACGTCAACCGTTGCTAATCCAGGCGATCGGGCGTAATTTTTCAGCGTACTGTAGTGGACTCCCGAGCGATCGGCAACCTCTGTCAAACTCCAGCCGTTTTCGGCAGCCAGCTCTCGAATCCGCAACCTCACCAATCCCATGCTTGACAAAGGGCAAGTATTTGCCTTAGAGTAAATAGATATTAAAGGGCGATCGCCCCCCGGCCTTGGAAACTAAAGGGCGATCGCTTTTTCAAACAAACTCTCATCAAATGAGACACACCTAGTTAAATCAGACGCACTTATTCAAGACGAACTCATTCAAGACGAACTCATTCAATCAGATGGACTCATTCAATCAGATGGACTCATTCAATCAGATGCACCCACTATGATAGCAACACAACACTCAGAAGCCAAGCAAATAAATCCACTTGCCCGATTTGTCACAAAAGAAGCAGTGGCCAAAGTCTTGAAAGTCAAGCCAGAACAGATTCGCGAGATTCGCCTGTGGCCCTATATCATCCACGTTGTGGGAGTTGGGCTTAGTAGGTTTGTGAGTTACGCAGATATGCCGCCAATTTTAGGAGTAGAACCGCCGACACTGCAAGACTGTATGCGGTGGTGGAACCGTTGGCGGAAAACTCAGCAGCAAGCACCGGCATTTTGGGTAGAGTTTTATGAGGGGAAATTTCGGCAGTGTCGCGGTGTGGAGGAACTTTTCAACTGGGGTAAATTGGTGGGTAAGATTAAGCACGGGTTGTCAGCATTGCAAGTGGAGTGGCTGCGAAAAAGTTATGTTGTTGTGAAAGACTGTATTCAGGCTTTTTGATTGGACTTTAGTTTGGCAAAAGTCTTAACTAATTTTATTCGTGAGTAGATCCATCTGGCATAATTGCACCAGTGAGTTTAGCATTTTCCAAGTTAGCACCTCCTATTTTTGCAGCGGTTAAGTTAGCGCCAGATAAGTCTGCATAACTTAAATTTGCTGCGCGGAGGTCTGCTGAAATTAGGTCAGCACCACGCAGTTTTGCAGAGTTTAATTCAGCTTGACGCAAGTCAGCTTCAGTTAAGTCTGCTGTAGTTAGATCGGCACTAACTAATCTTGCATCGTTCAAGTTGACCTGCTTCAAATTAGCCCGACTCAAATTACAGCCGTCTAGCCTTGCTCCCTGAAGTTTGGCCCCACTCAAATTCGCATCTCTTAAATTGGAATTATTCAATTGTGCCGAAATCAAATTAGCATCTTGTAAATTGGCTCCCATCAAGTTAACACTGCTCAAGTCCCTACCAGTTAGATCGGCATTTTGCAGCGATACATAAGGAGCAATTAAGCAAGCGCCCGCTTTCACGGGATCGAAATCAGTAGGAAATAAAGTTGCTTGATTGTAAATCGCTCCTTCAAGTTGAACTCCCTTGAGATTTGCTCGGTCGATGTTGGCTTCTAAAAGGTTAGAATTACTCAGATTTGCATTTGTCAAATCAGCATTGTTTAGGTCGGTTTTCCTTAAGTATAGCCCGCTTAAGTTAGCTTGACTGAGGTTTGCAGTTGTGAATTTTGTTTGTTGAGTAAGTTTAGATCCGCTGAGGTTTGCACTATTCAAATCAGCCTCACTGAAACTTGCATATTGTAGTTGAGCAGCTCTTAAAATTGCCTTCCTTAATTTGGCTTGTTCTAATTTAGCTGATTGTAAATTAGCCTGAGAAAGGTTGGCATTTACCAAGTTTGCTTGATTCAGATTGGCACTGGATAAATTAGCCTGAGAAAGGTTGGCATTTACCAAGTTTGCTTGATTCAGATTGGCACTGGATAAACTAGCCTTATAAAGGTTGACACCGCATAAATTAGCCAGACTAAAATTTGTGCCATCAAAACGCGCCTCCCTCATATCTGCTCCCTTCAAAATTGCCCCACTAAGATTTACAGCCTGCCAAGTTACACCGTTCAAATTAGCTTTATTCAAATTAGCATTACTCAAGTTAACACCAGAAGCTAAGTTTTTACCCCTCAAATCAGCACCAGCTAAATTAATCCCTGTAAAATCCTTTTCTCCCTCACTGTAACGCCGCACAAACTCCTCAACACTAACCACAGGTTCCCGACATTCCTCAGACTCATCCTCCACATCTTCACAGCTATCCTCTAAAGCAATATCTTCAGAATCCGCCGCTAATCCTTCCAAATAATCCGCTCGATTCAAGTAATCCGAAGTCGCTACAAACCGCCTCTCTATCTCCTCCTCATCTAATACTTCGCTGCTGTCAAATCGCTCAATCAATGCCTTGATAATTTGGCAGTCATCCGTGCGGATTCCTACTTCTTTTTCTGCACTTTGGTCGCTGTTAGTCAGAAAATTATGGCTACCCAACATAGCAAAAATGGAATCGCAGACTAAATAATTTTCGTGAGTTCCCAATAAAGTGAGACTAAATTGACCCGGATATTCGCTTGCTAATTCTTGCAAATCTGCTAAAGCATTGTAGCGCCATCCCTTGCCGATTTTCTGCCGATCGCCCAAATAACCCCAGCCAATATTTATCAAACATCCTCGGTTCAAGCAATCCCTAAATTTTTGCAGCAATTCATCATTAATGCTGTTACAATTGAGCCAAGGGCAAACAATAATCAGCCGCTCTTGAGCTAGTGATAGGGCTTCCATCAACACAGCGCGACTGTTGGGGCGATCGCATACTAACTGATACTGAAAGTCTGACTTTTGCTTTTCTGTCTCGGTGTCAAGCTCGATCTGTCGATCGGCAATGACAGACATATGGCCATTTCCCAAATCACACGGCTGTTGCAGGGACGCAATTTCAGCCATCAAACTTTCTAGCATTTGCGGTTCAGGGCGATCGTTAAATCGCTGTTCCTGTGCCTCTAACTGCCGCTTAAGTTTGGCTATATATTTTTTTAGAATAACTTGCTCTTCTTCAAGCTGCAATACTCTGGTGGCTATTGATACTAAATCTAGTTCGGTTTCTGACATAGTGCTACCCTAAAATAAAAAAAGACTGTAAAAGCTATATCTGGGAAGTTGGCGCCTCATCAAACATTACCAACTTCTGCCAACTCAGCAACATTAGCAGAAATTTCCTCATCCCCTGCATCAACCGCAACCGTTAACTTCAATCCCAAAGCCTTCAGCCAATGAGCCAAAGCATAAATTGTCGCACTTCCTTCTGACGACAAAGCATCTAACTTTTCCAAATGCAATGAGGCCTCATCAGCCGACATATTTGGTTTTCCCAAACTCTCAAATACATTGCTAAGTGCGAGTTCAAGCAAACCTGGTTCAGGCTCTTCGTCTTCCAAATGCGCTGTTAGATAAGCCGCAGCGTGCATTTTATCCTTGAGGGCTTCAATCAGATAATCCTGATAACTATCGCTCGTTGGCATTTTCCCGTTCTTCATATTCTTTCCAATACTCATACGCTTTACGGATATCTTGTTGTTGAGTGCTTTTATCTCCACCGCACAGGATTAGCACTATTGTTGACCCAAATTGTCCGAAGTACACGCGATACCCAGGCCCAAAGTCAATTTTTAATTCGCAGACTCCTTCCCCGACAGACTTGGTGTTTCCTAAATTGCCTAAGCGAACTCGGTCAAGCCTTTGCTCAATTTTAACCACTGCATTCAAATCCCGCAGGGAACTAAGCCACTCTGCAAAAGGATTTCTACCGTCTGGGGTAATATAACGCCGAATTTCCCTGGCTTGTACTTCCATAAAGTCGATCGCACTTACTCATTCATCATCATACGGGCGATCGGCCACCATCAAACATTACCAACTTCCGCCAATTCAGCAACATTAGCAGAAATTTCCTCATCCCCTGCATCAATAGCAACCGTTAACTTCAATCCCAAAGCCTTCAGCCAATGGGCCAAAGCATAAATTGTCGCAATTCCTTCTGACGACAACAAAGCATCTAACTTTTCCAAATGCAATGAGGCATCATCAGCGGACATATTTGGTTCGCCCAAAGCCTCTCATAGCTGAGAGCATAACTTTTAATTCCAAATCTCCCTCTTCCTCTTCTCCAAAGATCAGAGAAAGGTAAGCAGCAGAATAATTGGGATCTTTGAGATTGGAAATTTTAAAGGGATGATAGCTATCACTAGCCGGCATTTTGGCGTCTTTCATAATCTCTCCAATATTTTTTAGCTTTGCTAATGTCTTCGTCTTTCCTTTCTTTTATCCCCACCGCACAGCAGAAGCACGATCGCAGATCCCACTTGTCCAAAGTAGACTCGGTAGCCCGGGCCATAGTCGATTTTAAGTTCGCAAACTCCTTCGCCAACTGAGCGACAGTCTCCCAAATTGCCACTGCTAACCCGCTCGAGCCTCTTATCAATCCTGATTTTAGCGTTAACATCTCGCAGGGAGCCAAACCATTCGGCAAATGGAACTGTGCCATTTTGTTTAATATAACGCTTAATCTCTCTGGGTTGCGCTTCCATAATTTCAATTTTAGCGGGTCAGCGCTTTGATTATACAGTCGCGCCCGATCGCCCCTTGACTCCATGCGCTACAATTATTAAGAAATCTTTAGTTAAATCCGTTTAACGTCTCGGACGCATTATGAGTCTTCCCATTCGCAACGTCGCTATCATTGCTCACGTCGATCACGGCAAAACCACCCTTGTGGACGCTCTCCTCAGACAGTCCGGGGTCTTCCGCGAAGGGGAAGAAGTCCCAGATTGCGTCATGGACTCCAACGACATCGAGCGCGAGCGCGGCATTACCATCCTTTCCAAAAATACCGCTGTCCGATACAAAGAAACCCTGATCAACATCGTCGATACCCCCGGACACGCGGACTTCGGTGGTGAAGTCGAACGAGTTCTCGGCATGGTAGACGGTTGTTTGCTGATCGTAGACGCCAACGAAGGCCCGATGCCGCAAACCCGCTTCGTGCTCAAAAAAGCCCTGGAAAAAGGCTTGCGCCCGATCGTATTTGTCAACAAGATCGATCGCGATCGAGCCGACCCGCACAAAGCAGTCGATAAAGTTTTAGACTTGTTCCTCGAACTCGGTGCTGACGACGATCAGTGCGAATTTCCCTATCTCTTCGGTTCCGGTTTAAGCGGTTACGCCAAAAAAACCCTCGAAGACGAAGGCGTAGATATGCAGCCTTTGTTTGAAGAAATCCTCGACCACGTACCACCCCCAGTAGGCGACCCCAACAAGCCACTACAACTGCAAGTAACCACCTTAGATTACTCAGAATACGTCGGTCGTATCGTCATCGGCCGCATCCACAACGGCACAATCAGAGTCGGTCAACAAGCAGTTTTGATCACCGAAAGTGGCGCGCTTGTCAAATCAAAAATCAGCAAATTGATGGGCTTTGAAGGCCTGAAGCGGATTGATATTGCAGAATCTTCTGCTGGTAATCTTGTCGCCGTTGCCGGTTTTGCTGATGCCTATATTGGCGAGACAATTACTTGTCCCAACGACCCGCAAGCCCTACCTTTAATCAAGGTAGACGAACCAACTTTGCAGATGACTTTCTCCGTGAACGATTCGCCGTTCTGCGGTCAAGAAGGTAGTTTGGTAACATCTCGCCAAATTCGCGATCGGCTAATGCGAGAACTCCAAACCAATGTCGCCTTGCGCGTCGAAGAAACCGAATCTCCCGACAAATTCCTCGTATCCGGCCGTGGCGAACTCCACCTCGGCATCCTGATCGAAAATATGCGTCGCGAAGGATACGAATTCCAAGTATCTCAGCCGCAAGTAATCTTCCGCGAAGTCGGCGGTCGTCCCTGCGAACCCTTTGAATGTTTGGTATTAGACGTACCCGAAGAAGCAGTCGGCGGCTGCATCGAACGCCTTGGTCAGCGCAAAGCAGAAATGCAAGATATGCACGTCAGCAGCACCGGCCGCACCCAAATCGAATTTTCAGTCCCCGCCCGTGGTTTGATTGGATTCCGAGGCGAATTCATGCGCTTGACTCGCGGCGCTGGAATTATGAACCACAGCTTCCTCGACTATCGGCCCCTCGGTGGAGAAATTGTCGCCCGTCGCAACGGAGTATTGATTTCCTTTGAAGAAGGAACTGCAACTACTTATTCACTGAAAAATGCTGAAGACCGCGGCGTATTTTTCATTACCCCTGGAACCAAGGTTTACAGAGGGATGATTATCGGAGAAAACAACCGAGATGACGACATGGAACTCAATATTTGCAAGTCAAAGCAGTTGACAAACCACCGCGCATCTGGCGGTGAAGAATTGGCGCAATTGCAAGCACCAGTCGATATGAGTTTGGAACGTGCTTTGGAGTACATCGGCCAGGATGAATTGGTGGAAGTAACACCGAAATCAATTCGCTTGCGGAAGGTTTCTAAGAAGTTAGTCAAACGCTAAAACAAATTAAGGGCTGGCAAAATTGCCAGCCCTTAGTGTCAACTTCAAACTACTGTATTTAAAGGCAATATTAATTTTTATCGCAATCAAAAATAGGTAAAAACGATGTCAACAGTTTATCGTTTTAAAGCCAGGAAACTCGATCTTAATTTTTTAGAACAAATCAAAGCGACTTTTGGAAATAAAGAGATTGAAATAATTGTCTCAGAATGCGATGAAACCGAATATCTTTTGAAATCGGAAGTCAATAAAACCAAACTGTTGAAAGCTATTGAAAATCTTAAAGACAGACAAAATTTAGTTGAAGTCGATAAAACTTTAATGAAAGTTATGGCAGAAATTTCCGATCGGGCCCAGCAGCGAGGCTTAACACCAGAAATTTTACAAGAGGTTTTAGCAGATAATAATAATGGGTAGAAAACGCGATATTAAACAGGTTGATGCAATCGCTAGGGAGTTTAAGATGGGAGGTGAATTAAGGATTGCTTTTGGTTTATTCATTGAGGAAGAAAAGAAAAATGGTTATGGTGGAACTTTAAACCGTAGAGGCGATTTTACTTATGAACAACTCCGCCAGAAAGCAAAAGAATTTTTAGAGGATATTTAAATGGCTATTCAAACATCCATTGCTAATCAGAAGCCAAATATCGAGCAAATTATTTCAGTCATTACTAAACCGATGATCGGAGAAATTTGTCATCAGGTTATATTTAGTTATGGGGATGAATTACGGCTAGATTTCGGTGAGATGTCTGCCTATACTCACCCAAAATTAGCACATCTATGCAAAGGTAGTTGGCAATTGGGCACAAGGGCAACACCTTGGGTTTTTAAGCAAGGCGATCGCATTTTAACTTCTTCCTTGCCAGTAGATATAGATGAGGTAGAAATAGATGCTGTCAAAAAAGTTTTGCAGCAATTGGAAAATAAAGAATTGATTGATTTTGCGATCGATGCTCATAATATTAGTCTCACTCTAGTTTTTGAGAGTGATTACCAACTAATTTTACAGCCAGATTTGCAAGATGATTCTGGACTTCCCTATTGGGAATTGTTCATGCCAACAGAACAAGTTTTGACGGTTGGGCCTGATTTCTTTTGGGAATGTAAATCAATTCACGAAGGTTAATGGTTGGTTTTTCTGGCATGAATTTCGCTTCTAACTGCTTCTACTTCTTGGGCGACGGTTTCCAAGGAAAGTTCATCGGTTCTAAAGGACTCCAAAAGAACTGCTAATTTACTGTGTTGTCTCTTCAAAAGTTTAAAGATTCGATCGCGACTGACTGTTTCAGTATTTTCGCCTTCTTTGATAGCATTTTCCATCCCTATATCTTCTAGGGCTTCTGTTACAATTTCCGAAAATACTTCTTTGTGTTCTTTTACTAACTCAAAAATAGCTGCTTTGAGCAATTCTTTAAGCTTAGTTTTGTCTAGAGTAATTTCAGACATAGCTTTTTTCTGTGCTATTTTTTTTAGGCCTTAATTATATCACAAAACAGTGCAGATTTAGCCAAGTTTAGTTCACGGGTGGCCAGAAACCGGGTTTTTTCGAGAATACTTCGCCACACCTCGTAAAAACTGCGAAAAACCCGGTTTCTTAGATTTGCGGGGTGGCCAGAAACCGGGTTTTTTCAAGAATTATTCGCTGCGCCTCGTAAAAACTGCGAAAAACCCGGTTTCTTTGCTTCTCGCGGGGCTAGAAACCGGGTTTTTTCAAGAATTATTCGCTGCGCCTCATAGAAGTGGCCAAAAACCCGGTTTCTTTAAGACTCTAAATGAACTCTTTTGAGCCAATTTACAACAGTTTGAACTAAATCGGAGTCATGGGGCGAGAAGGTTTGCAAGGGTGGGTGAGGCGTGTCGGTGATGAGACAGATTGTACCGTCGAAGCGGGTAAGGGCTTCGAGGAAAGTAGGGCTCAAACCTTGGGTGGCGGGGGATGTGGGGTCTTGGTAAAAGATGAGGATGGGTGTTTTTCCCAGTCTAGGAGTTGCCAGTAGATTTTGAGTTCTGTGAGAGTGCGGGGTGTGCCTTCTGTCTGTGGATTTGGGGCAATGATATTTTTTTATTGGTTGCAGGTAAATGTTGACAGTTGAGCAGTCGTTATGCTACAATATTTAAAATATTTTTTTTTAGTGTTAGGTTTTGTTCCTTTAACCTAACCTACTAGATCGGTAATCACACTCAATTGTAGTAGAGGTTTCAATGTCAAACTTTGGACTTGGTTCTATTAAAAATGCTTTAAGTCAAGCATTGGAATATCTACCAGACTGGAAAAAATTAAACCCACTTGACAAAGGAAAAGTAATTGATAAATCTTTCAAAGCACTTTTGGAAGATTTGATGAAACAGTTCAACATGAAGCCAGGTGTTGATTATGTAGATAATTTAAAAGATAATGAACCGATTACTGATTTTGTAGCATTATCAAAAAATGCAGATGATTTAATTCAAGGATTATTAACTGGTAAGGTTGTGGCTATTTCAGGACATAGTAAAGTCAGTAAACTAGGAAAGGAATTTACTGTTGACGCTCATTTTCGCGATCTGAGAAAGTCAGCCTAGAAATTTTCTCTATTTCCGAAACTTATCTTATAAACACTTAGTAAAGTTCAATAGTTTCTTAAATCAAGCTTATGACATATTTTGTAGAGGGGAATTTTATTTACGAGTGTAAATCTTCCCCTGAACGAGCAGATGGGTCTGTCAATCAAGGAAGTCTTAAAAACTGGATATGTGACGTGAAAAAGTTATTAAAAAGGAAGCAGCCAACCGGGTTTCGTTATATTTTTCCTGTTAATCGTCTAGATGATAACAATAAAAATATTTTAGGAAAGCTTAAGGAAGAATTTCCTAATGTAGACATACAATATTATGATTGTGATTCAGTTGATCGCCTTGTTAGGGCTTTGGAAAAAGTCAATAGCTTACCTGAGTTAGTGGAATACATTAAACAAGCTAGGAACTAAAAATATGTCTCAATCTATTCATTTTGCCAGAATTAAGTATTTTTCTGAAGAGTTCACGAAAGAGCGTAAGCATGATGAAATTTTGCAAGAATTAAAGAAGATTTTGAAAGAAGAAGAAAAGATTGATGAAACGCTGAACAAAAAGTTTATTGAAGATATAGAGACTCAATATCTGACATTAAGTGCTAACACTTCTGAGATAGAAAAATTTTTGACTAACGGTTCAGACATTCAATTACATCCACAATCAAGGTATTACTTTGTCACTGAAAAATTGTGGCCGGTTTTGCAAGAAGAAATTTTTAAACAGTCTCAAGATATAAAAAAGGCGAAAGATTATTTTGATCTAGCCAAAGATTGCATCGAGATTGAGGGCTACTACAGCAAAAAAATGCTAGTCTTTGAAGCTTCTTGAGTCTGATTGTACATCTTTGGAGGGTGAAGTCGCCTCTGTTAAAATTTACTTAATTTGTAACGAGATTTTAAAAAATGTATGGAATATAAGACTGAATTTGGTATTCGTTTCGATAAGTTACAAGCCTCACCAGAAATGGAAATTTATCGGAACTTGCAAGCTTTAAGTGCAAGTTATCGGGTTTTTAATAAAAATTACGATGAGCTTGTATACCATCTGGATCATCTCAACAATCCAAGAGAATCTTTGTTTATGTACAGTTCTGAACAAAGAGAGAACCTTGAGAGTTTAATTGATGAAGCTTCAAGACTATTTCATAACTTTCTTGCATCTGCAAAATCGTTAGTTGATCACACAAGAAACATTGTTAAGAGGCTCTACTCTAATCAAGAGTTTATAAAGGAATATGAGGCAAAACTTGCTGGAAATATTGCTAATAATTCAGTTCAAAAATTTGTGCAGAGGTTGCGAAACTACACACAGCATTACATCTTACCTATCCCAGCGTTGCAAATCGAATTTGCGGAAGAAAATATAGAGATGAGTGTGCGTCTTGATGTTGAGATTCTGAAGCAGTGGGATAGCTGGGGAAGCTCAATGTCTTATTTAGAAAATTTAGGAGATAGTTTATGTCTAATTTCTTTATCAAATGAATACTTTGTTATAGTTCAAGAATTTTATCAGTGGCTTACAGAACGGCAAACACAACTTCATCGGTCTGACCTTGAGAATCTTCAGAAGATGAAGGATGAGCTTACAAGTTGAAAACATTAACTGATGGCAAAACTTTACTATCGTGGCATGGCGGAGCAAAATGGTAAGCCTAAAATAGGTCGCAGTGCTAGATTATTAGGGGTTAGGCCTGGTATTGACATAGATATTGAGCAAATGCCGACAGGTTATCTAAATGAGCAAGGCTATTTGTTAGCAGATTCAGAACGTGTGTTTCGAGGAGAGCTTGTTGTTGTTGCCGTCAGGAATACAAAAGGAATGTCTGTTTCCCTTTCAATTGAAAGTTTACCAGCTTTTCGCAGACCTGCAAAATTTGGTGGAACTGGAAAAGACTCCCTATGGCAAATTGATGACAGAAACATTATGGGAGATTTGCAGGCAGTCCAAGATAGCTCGACCCACGTTAGTATCTTGCCAAGAGTTACAATGTCTCTGGAAAGGTATGAGGTAGCATTGGCAAACACCCAAAATGATTGGGAAAGAGTTGATTAACTTTATATATCATAGGAGTCTATAACAATGGCGTGGATATTCAGTTTATCGGCAGAGTGTGGCTCTGATGAAGCCAAGGTTAATAAATTTGCTGAACACTTTGAGGGCATAGAATGGATGCTGTCAAATAATCGCCAATGTCTATGTCGAACAGATATTTTTCAAGATATGGATCGAAACTGGTGGTGTCGGGTTTATCCCAATAATATTAGTGAAGTGGGAATAGATAGCCCTGAAAGTGCTTATGTGATGACAGAGTTAGGTATTTTATTTTATCTAACTCTACGGTTTGCTCCTTGGTTTCGCTATGCTTTGGTTGGGGTTGAAGTTGATGAATTCAGAACCTATAGTGAACTTATGGAGGATTTATCTAATTTATCTATTCCTGGATTAGTTTTAGCAAAGGAACTTATTCATGGGCTAGAAATATCACCTGTTTTTCGACCATTTAGTCCTAGTTATATGTGGCAACCATACGAGGGGGAAGTCTATAATCCATTAATGGCATCCCCAGAGTTGAAAAATAAGCTGAATGAGCTTCTGGCTGTGAGTTGAATAGTGACAATTTACTATTGATTATAGTCTTTGTCAAAAAAAGGAAGCTATTTGAGCTTGACAAATTGCGATCGCCCTTCAATGAGACACAAAGGTCGATGCGATCGCCTTTTTCACAACTTACTCATTAGAGTTGCTTCTGTTTTTCGGCTGGTTTAGCTTTAGCTTCAGACCATTTTTGGTATTTAGCGGTATTAGCCGAGATCATTTGACACATTTCTCTAGCTTTCTGTTCGCTGTCTCTTGTTAATTCCAAAATTTCTAGCAATTCCTTCTCATCGAGTTCTTTTTGTGTCATTGTAAATTCTCCAAACGGGCTTTAACACTACTAACTCTTATTTTAGTTTCCAGCACTCGACCTAGCTCCATTGCCAAGTCTTCCCCCACCTCTTCTATTCTATCATTTGTCAGGACTTCAACTGCTGAGAGATATTCTATGCGTTCCTGAATTTGTGATTTCGAGGTGTTTGCGAAAAATATACAGGTGTTTAAGAATCCCGAAATCTGAATCACGGTAAAATTGTTTGGAAAGCTCCCTAGGATAGCTCTACAAATATTTAGTCCCTCACCTGCTTCCTGCTCAATTTGGGTTAGCTCCTGCTTTATACGCTCAACTAGAACGGTTATTTCTGATGGAATTGACATATGATACGACTTACTATTGATTATAGTCTTTGTCAAAAAAAAGAAGCTATTTCAGCTTGACAAATGGCGATCGCCCTTCAATGAAACACAAAAGCCGATCGCACTTCGAGGGCTGCGCTAACGCACTTCACGCAAAAAAGTGCGATCGCTTTTGGGTTTGTACATCCTGAGTCTAGTTCAACCCCTGCCGCTTGTCAAGCGTTGCGGCAATTTATATTGCCGTAAAGGCAATATAAGAGATGATCAAGGTTGCAGAATGCTAACATCAGCTTGCAAAGTAATGGCTAGCAGTTGAGCGTCAGCAGTGATCCGTTGGAAATTGGCAGTTGTGATGGCCGATCGCAATATCAGCAATAAAGAATTGGCTGTTTTAATTGGGATGCACCCCACATCTGTGTCGAAAATCAAAACCCGCCGCCGACTCACCCGAATCGACGAAGCAACCCTTAGCGCTTTGTGCAGAGCACTGAACTGTCAGCCGGGGGATTTAATGGTATATGAAGAGGACAATCCCGATGGCTTAAAATGACATAGTTAAATTGACTGTATTTCTATCAAGATTTACTTTTTATTTAAGAGCTAATGTGTAAAAATTGCGGCTCGATCGCACTATTAGAGAGATTTTTCGGTTGGTAGTTCAGTTCAAGACTTCCAACGGTAAGAAGAAACGTTGATTTGACATCAGTTCATGTTCATTTTATTATTTGTTTCTCGATCGCACTTTCCTTTTGATGTCAATTGACATATCGGGCTGCGATCGCCCTCTCCGCTAACCACCACAATATGTTTTAATTTATATTTGAGCAAAATCCAAACAAACCCAGCCATGAGTCCAAAATCCATAGCCGTAATCAACTTCAAAGGCGGAGTCGGAAAGACCACCGTCACCTGGAGTCTGGGAAATATTATATCCCAAAGCACAGACCTAGAAGTCCTTATGTTAGACTTAGACCCGCAAATGTCGCTCACAGAGGCGATCGGGCTTAACGAAAATACGGGTCATTTAGATGACAAATTTGGTAAGTGGTACGAAAAATCTCTCAAACACAGACTCACAATTTACGACGCCCTCGAAGTCTTTAAAAAAGCCGGACAAAACTTTAAATTTCCCGTTGGTTTCGACACCATTTATCAGATTGACGAACAGTTGCATTTTATCCCTTCAGTTGAAGAATTGTATTGGTTAGACCTCGATGGATTTGAGGGGAAAAGTGTTAAAGACTTCATCCGTCAGTTTAGCGGCAAAATCGCTAACTCTCCCAATCTCCCTAAATACGATTTGATGCTGTTTGACTGTTCGCCTTCCTTCAGTCTCCTCACCTACAGCGTACTTTCTTGCTGCGACTTAATACTGATTCCTGTCAACCCAGATTATTTTGGTTCTCGGGGATTGAGTTTAGTTTTAAACTCGCTCCAAAAACGGATTGAACCTTACCCGTTTCCCAAGATTGCAGTGTTTATGAATAAAGCTAAAATCTATGGAGGATTGCTGACAAATGAAGTTCAGTTTTACATGAGAGAAGTCAAGAGACTTTGTGCTGAAATCTCAAAAGACAATAACATAGAAGTGAGATTTTTAGAATCCACGATTCGGGAAAGCGTTGGGCTAAAGCGGGCGATTAATGAGGGAGAACTGCCGCGAGAATTGGTTAGAGAGTTTGAGCAACTTTGGCGCGAGTGTGAGGAGTATCTCAAATGATTAAAAAAGAGATTTTGGCGGATGGCGAGCAAAAAAGCGGCGGGTTAGTTGATGAAATTGCCGAACTTAAGGAAATCTTGCGGGAGGTTTCCAAAAAATTAACCAGAATTGAGGCTCAAGTCAAGCGGGGAGGGCTTTCTGCTGGGTCAAAAACTTCTGAATTACAGGCTGTTGCTGTTGCTGATGTTGAGAAACCTGCTAATTTATCTACTGACAATGTTCTAGAAGTTTATGAAGAATTGCGTTTGCAAGCTAAGAAGGGTCATGAACTAGAGGTGAGGCAAAAATTGGCGGCTATGAGTGCAACTGATTTGAATTTGATGTGTTGCGAGTTAGGGATGCCGCCCAGCAGCAAGAATCCGTCCCGCAAAAAAATGTTTGAGCTAATTATTGGTAGAATTAAGCAGAGTTTGATGCTGTCGCGGCATATCGATCGCCAAACACTGTAAAAATTAGCCTCTGAATCGAGAAAATGGGTTTTAATTTGCCTTTCCCGCTGGGATTTGTAACAGGCAAGATGCCTGTTCCACAAAAGAGTTTTCCAGAAAAGCCTGTTCCACAAGAGTTTAAGTTAAGTGTGGGGTGGGCATCTTGCCCGCCCCTGAACAACTGGTTGCAAATTCTGCAACTTTTCAGGTTCAATCAATTAAGGCGGTTTTGGTCGATCGCCCTTATCGCCCTAACACTCTCGATCGCCCTGTTTTCAACCCTTCTGGGCTCTCCGACAACCGCAGCCCAAAAACCAAACATACTGGCGTTTACAGCTCTCCAACAGCGCGGCAGCGAGATCAAAAACAGTTTATTTACCGTCAACGCTACCAGTTTGGCCCGCCGCGAACTTGCACCCAATATAGATGTTAGCTATACGCTAGTTTGGTCGTCCAAGGGCGATCGGCTGGCTTTCGTGAGTGGCGATACCGACATCTATACAGTTAATAGTGACGGTTCCGGGTTAACTAAACAGTTTGCTGGGGAGTCTTGCAAAGCATCTAATTTTGAAATAGCTTGGTTTCCCAACAGCAAAAAACTTATTTTTGCCCGCTCCTGCGACGGTTTTACCTCGGATTCTCCCGGCAGTCAATCACTTTATACGATCGATATTTTTGGTATTAAAGGAACTAAATTAGTTAGGAATTTGGAAGTAGGCGGACAACCAGCTAAAACAGAAATTTCCTCGCCATTCTATCTTTCTCCTGATGGTGAACAGGTAGCATTTGTCAAGGATAAAAATATCTACAAAATGAATGCGGACGGTTCGGGCATGACTAAATTAACCAAAAGTTCCGGCGAGTATACATCTGGCGGTAGCGAACTTGTCTGGTCGCCCGATCGCGCAAAAATCGCTTTTTTGTCCGGCACCTATCCCCAACAGCAAGTTTACACGATTAATGCCGACGGCACCAACCTCAAAAATTTGACTAACAACCCGCAAAATCAAGTCTACAACGTCAAGCTGTTTTGGTCGCCCGATAGCAGCCGCATTGCTTACTATCAGGGCAAAACGGGCGATTTGAGCGGGGACGAGCAGGATATTTGGGCGATCGACCTTAACAGCGGAACCGCCAAAAACCTCACCCAAAAACCAGGAAACTACGATGCACTTTCCTGGTCGCCCGATGGCAAACTTATCGCCTGCGCCACCGGAGACTTCAACCAGCAAAAATTATACACAATAAATGCTAACGGTGACAAGCTAAATCAACTAGCTCCTCGCCTAGGAATGTCGGGAATTTCTGAATTAGCTTGGTCTTCTGACAGTCAGCAAATTGCTTTTGCTTTTAATGAAATCACAGGCGATAAAAGCAATTTGTATGTAATTAATCGCAACGGTTTGGAATTTGCTAAATTGACAAACGACAAGGATTTAAATGCTGGCACTCCGGTTTGGCAACCGCAGTAAAATTACAATTTATCTCCTGTCCGATCGATTAACCGCAATCAGATTAGTTCGTTCGTAGTGCGGACTTAAGTCCGCAAAAAGCTGCGGACTTAAGTCCGCACTACAAACCGTTTTTGTTAGGCTAAGCGACCGGACATTATATTATACGCTCTCTGGTGAAACTACCACAATTCAATAGGTTTGTAGTGAGGACTTCAGTCCTCTCTCGTTTGAAGAGGACTGAAGTCCTCACTACCAACTTTTGTCAAATTGGAGCCGATGCAATAATCTTTTTCTCCTTAAATTGGTTGTGAACTTCCAATTCATCTCCCTCAAGTTCCTGGTGTTTTTCCTCCTGCACCTGTTTGTCAATTTTGGGCAACTTTAAAATCGCCCCAGCCAAAACCCAGTAATAGACAGACACTGGATCTACATCCAGCGGATAATATTGAGGATTGATCGTAATAAATCCCACAAACACCCAAAAACTAGCTCCGTAACTCCGCAAACTTTTGTCCTTGACAGAACGGTAAGCTCGAAAACTTAAAAAAGCTAAGTGTAAAAGCATGATTTGAAAAGCAATCATTCCCGGATAACCGAGTTCGTAGATCAACTTAGGATGGAAAGTTTCAATGAGTTGCGTAGTACCAAATATCCGCGTTGAATTAGTCGCTCGTCCCACACCTCTACCGAGAGGTCTGTCAATGATAAAATTGTTGCTCTGCTCCAACTGATTCAAGAAAAACTGCTGAGGCGGTGCAGCATTCCAGCGGTTAACAAAACTCTCCCACCGCTGCTCGATAATTCCTGGGTTAATTGCCGCACCCACAAATAGCAGAATCGCCAGTCCTGCACCGATGGGAATAAATCGTTTTAAATTAACTAATTGACCTGTAAGAATTAGCAGAATGCCCGTGGCAACTGGAACCAGAACTAAAGCAGCTCTTTGCCCGGAAATAACCGCATTGGCAAAGACTAATGCCATGCCTAATAAACCAATAACTCTCCACCAGAATGAAGGGTCACAAAAGGCAGAGGCAAAGGTTAAAAAAGCATTAGAAATTAAAAACCACGCCCACTGCCAAGGTGCGACAAAAGTTCCCGGCAAGCGGATAAACTTGACTTCTGGACTGAATACCAAAGAACCGCCGACCAAACATCTAGCTTGCAGAGTTGCTTTATATAATTCTTCTCCAATCATGCCTCGGGTACCCGCGCATTTTCCGCTTTGCAGCAAGAGGTATTGAATCAAACCGAGAACGCAGCAAACGATCGCCAAAACTACGTGCATTCTACCAAAAAACACCAAATCCTTCTTAGTGCGGAGCAGATAATAGGTACAAGCAATCAGCGGTATGTAACCTATCAATACTTTTAAGCCGAGAATTCCTTGTAGAATGGGTTTGTCGCCCTTCATCGGGTTGAGCTGCATCTCCCCGTTGACAAAAATTAAAGTCAGCATTGCCATCATCAACAGGATGCTGAAGGTAGAAAGCATTTGTTTGGGAATGAACAGAGGCAACTGTTTCTTTTTGCATCTTTGAATGAGGGCGATGAGGGCTGGTATGTAGAAAGCGTCTTTGGCAACTTGAAATGCAGCATTCCCGCCGCCAATTGCGTAGGTAACTGTACCGCTTAAAGGCAGGTAAATAAAAAAAGCCCAGAAAGCTTGACGGGGGTATTTGTAGGAAAGCAGCAAAATGGCTGCGGCGGCGCCTCCGGCAATAGCAATCTTAGCGCGAACCACGAACAACAGGCCGATGCTGACAGCAGCACTGATTAAGCAGCTTATGACGATCGCCTGCGCTAATTCATTGCGCTTTTGTGAAGTTTTGCGTTTTTGTGCAGCTACTTCTTTTTTGCTGGACGTTGTTGTTTTTTCGCTGTGCTTTTGTTTGGACTTCTTAGATTTGCGCTTGGTTTTAAACATAACTTCTATAAGGCACTTATAGCTTTTCAAGCGAAAGATTCGCGGACGACTGGGAATAGGGAATAGGGCATAGGGCATAGGGCATAGGGCATAGGGCACTCGGAAGTAGAAGGCGATCTTATGTAGAATGTAGAAGGCAAAATGTATATAGCAGTTGACAGTTGACTGTTGGGAATCAAACCGTTTAGGGGACAGGGTTTCTGGTTCTATTCATGAGGTTATTTATGTCTGAAAAGCCAAGAATGTTGCTATATAAGAAAAAAATTATGTAGGTGTGGTTACTTATTCTTGAAGTCCAGAACGCGAAAAAATCTGGGTCAAGATGCTGGGTGCGAGGCGGGCAGAAATTACGCTCGCGACCTTGTAGAATATAACTGCTGCATCTATAATGTACAAATCGCGAAAAAATAATTTTAATCGATCGCTCAAATCGATCGCAGAAACTCAATATGAAGTTAACAAAATTGGTATCGATCGGCATTGCCCTATTTGTAGGAGCAAGCGCGAGCATATTATCTAGCAGCAGAGCCTTCGCTGCGGAAAAAGTTGTACTCACCTTTGGCCCGATCAGACAAGCCGTCAATATCAGCGATTTAGAAGACTTTGCTAAAGACGGCACGACGACACCAACCCTCCAACAAATTATCGGGTTCTCCAAAATGGACCCAAAAATATTGCAGGGGTTGATCGGTTTACAAATCGGTTTAAAGCCAGCTAATCTCGCCCGGATAGTTTACAGCACCCCAGGCGAAAAAATTACTGACGAAATCGGTCAAGCAATTCGGACTCAACGCCGCACAGAAGGTGGCAAAGCCCTGCGGGCGGCGGTGATTCTGGCAGCCGGCGACGACGGTAAGGTATCGCTGCTGGAAATTTTGAAAAAGTATCCTCTGCCCGAGGTTTACGTAGATATTGCCAGCGTTGCTGCGACTGTTGGGAAAATTCAGAGTTTGGCTGGAAATATGGGCACCCTGCTACAAGATTCCAAGGGCGAGACAAGGGGTACAACTCAGACAAAATAGTACCGAAAGTTCGACGGTATCAACAGGTTTGTAGTGAGGACTAAAGTCCTCAGACTTTTTTGCGGACTTTAGTCCTCACTACAAACACTGACTTTTTTGCGGACAGGTTTGTAGTGAGGACTAAAGTCCTCAGACTTTTTTGCGGACTAAAGTCCTCACTACAAACCAAGAAGCAATTAATTTTTCTCGAGCAACTTTTTCAGCAACTTAGGAACCTCCGAAGGCCGAGCAGCTACGGGTATTTGGGCCTCTTCAAAGGCAGCCATTTTGTTCTCTACCTTGACACCAAAGGCTTTCTGGGCGGCAGCCCGAGAACTGATCAGGATGCCGGCATGGCCCAATGATGGGCCTTTGGGAGCGTAGCGGCCTGCCAAATAAGCAACCACCGGTTTGTCGATCGCCGAAGCGATGTAAGAAGCAGCAGCTTGTTCGCTCCAACCGCCAACTTCCCCGATCAAAACCATCGCCTCCGTACTGTCGTCTTCGTCCAAAAGTTGCAGCCACTGCATAAAAGAAGAACCAACAATCGCGTCGCAGCCAATACAAACCGCCATCGACTGTCCCAAACCCGCCTCAGTCAGTTCCAGAGCAACTTCGTAAGTCAAAGTGCTGCTGCGGCTGATTACTCCGATCGAGCCTGGAGTGTAGAATTCCTTGGGGTGAGTTCCCAGCAGCAATTTATCGGGCACAATAATCCCCGGACTGTTGGGCCCGATCACTAAAGTTTCCGTAGCCTCTGCTTTTCGGACTAAGCGCACCATATCCAGAGGAGGCACTCCTGGAGTGACGATCGCGATTTGCCGAATTCCTGCCGCGATCGCTTCTAGGGCCGCATCCAGCACCAAGTAAGCATCAACCAAAATTACCGCAGTGTCAACGTGACCCACTGCCACCACAGCTTCTTCTACCAAATCAAAAATAGGAATTCCCTCCAACTCCTGCCCTCCCCTACCGGGACTGACACCGGCGACTACATTAGTGCCGTATGCTTTCATCATCAGGGCGGCGCGGGTTGAGGCTGGAGATTCTGTAATGCCCTGTACTAGGACTTTGCTTTCTGGAGTTAAATTCATTTTTTCCTAGTTAACACTCGATCTTTCAAAAGCAGAAGGCTTTCATATATTGTCCAGAGTTCTCGTTTTGCCGATCGACTGTCGCTATTTGGCAGATGATACAGCTTGAGCCGCAGCTTCATCTAAAGTGCTAGCTAGCTGCACCGGCAACTGTCCGAAACGCTTTTTAACAGCATCAGCATCGATCTCTACCAGGCGCAGCACAACTTGAATGTGCCGGTTGGCGCGAGCTTTCCGTTCCAAATAGCCCGCTACGGCGGTGATGATTTCCTCGCTCTTGGAAGCGCTGCCCAAAATATTTACAAGTATTACCTTAACGCTTTTATCCTGAGCGACTAACTCCAGACCCAATTCCGTGCGATCGCGCAGGGCATTTACTGCATCGTAACGATCTAAAGAACCCAGGTTCACAAAATTAGCCGGTTTTCCTCGTTGGTGAGCTACAGCATCCAGAGTTGCCATTGTCAGGCCCACTCCGTTGCACAAAATCCCGACATTCCCGTCTAGTTCCACTAATTCGAGAGATTCGGAATTCGAGCTCGGGGATTGAGGTTTGGAGTCAAACTGATCCGGCGACTGCTGCGCCTTTGAGTTGGATTTGGGGCGATCGCCCCCATAGGGATTTCTCCTGCCCCCTCCCATCCCGCTGCTTTGCGTTTTACCCGAGAGTGCTGCCAAGTCTGGATGCCGCCCCAAGGCATCGTCGTTGGCGCTGACTTTACCGTCTAAAGCCATTAACTCTCCTGTTGGACTGATCCCGAGAGGATTGATTTCTACTAAATCTAAATCCTTTTGGACAAACAACCGATACATTTTTTCGACAATGGTACTCACCGATTGAATCAAATCTCCCTGCAATCCCATTTTCAGCATGAGACGCCTCGCGTAGAAAGGCGAAAATTCCTGATCTACGGCAACTTGCTGCATTTGTTCGATCGACCCTTCGACATCCATACCTCCTTCTCTGGATCCCAGAAGTACCGGGCGGCGGGCGATCGGGTCTAGGAGTACCGCCAAGTACAATTCTCGATCGGCGTTGTACTTTGCTTCTGCTAACAGGACTTGCGGATATTCATCTTCGATCGGCAAATTAAAAATTGTTTGAGCCGCAGCAACTGCATCGATCGTATTTTCCACAAATTTAATGCCGCCCGCCCGGCCCCGTCCCCCAGCCCGCACTTGCGACTTAAGTACAACTGGGTAAGGAATTTTCAGCCCTTTGAGGTCGGCGGGATTGTCAATCCGCTGCGACGGCAAAATCGGAATTGCCATCTGGCGAAATAAAGATTTGGCTTGGTACTCTAACAAATCCATTCTTAATAATTGGTGACGGGTAGTTGGCAACAAGCAATTCGTCGTTTTTTGCAATTCATAATTAATAAATAATAATTGGCTTTTTGTCAAGTTAAAACTTAAAAATTATGGCTTTTATCTTTTAATTCTCAACTTTTATATTCCTTCTGACTTATTCGATATTGCTGGCATATCACCTATTACCTAAGCTATTTTGTACTTTGTGTTTGGCGATATACAATTGCCAGACTTGACTGTTGGCTCGGGCTGGGACACAGTATGGAGATGGTTAGTAGTTTTTTTATCTTAGGAGTTTTGGCCATACTGTTTCCAGATATTTCTGGGAGCTAATTATCAATTGATTCCAGTAAATTAAGCATCAAATACGACTTGCTTTTAAGCTGGTCATGTGTATTTTATCCCTTTTTCCTGATAACTCATGACTCCTTACTAATAACTCATGACTTTTTCCCAATAACTCATGGCTCCTTCCCAATAACTCATGACTTTTTTCCAATAACTAATGACTCCTTCCCAATAACTAATGACTGATGACTAATGACTAATGACTAATGACTAATGACTTCTAATTAGCAGTGCCTTGATGGACAGTTTTAACCCATTTCAGCCGCTTGGGACGCACCGAAATCCGAGCCGTCACAATCCCTACCAGCAGCCAGTGCAACATATACACAGTACCCCGCAGCGTTTGCAGCAAGGTGACAAAAACTCTTTTAATGTCAAATTTAGTCTCTTTGCGAGTGCGGCGCAAACCGACAAACATTCCCACCACTGACAAGGTAAGAGTCATCACAGTTATGGGACTGGCGATCGGCATCCGGCGCAGCGCAATTGACATCAAAAAGTCCGGCAGCGCTACTGTCGGCAAGAAATATTGAGATACCCAAAATCCAAATAAATCCCAAGTTTTCCCAGTTCCCATCCGATTGCGTAAAATTAGCTGCCAGTAGTCAAGATAACGCTGATAGCCGCCTTCTGCCCACCGATTGCGCTGGTGCCACAGGGCCGTCGCGTTGGTAACTCCTTCTTCTGACACGGCTGGGAAAGCCAAAAATTCAATGTCCCACTGGTCTAGGTGCAGCCTCACGGTCAAATCCAAGTCGTCGGTAATGGTTTCCTCGTTCCAGCCGCCGCAGCTTTCTAAGGCGGTGCGCCGCATGAATTGGCCGTTACCGCGCAATTCTCCAATGCCGCCGATCGCAATCCGCTGCTGTTGGAAAAAACTATCGAGAGCCATTTCTGCTTCTTGGCCGCGAGTCCACACATTTACCGCTGCGTTAGCGATCGCTTTTCTGACTTGCACCGCCCCTACCTTTTCTCTCTCGAACACCGGCAGCACCCGGCGCAGCAAATCTGGCGTTACCGTCGCGTCGGCGTCAAATATTCCCACAAATTCCCCGCGAGTCAGCGGCAAAACTTCATTCAGGGCTCCCGACTTGCCACCGCTGGCATTTACTCCTCTGCTAAATACTTTGAGCTGCGGGTACTGTTTGGTTAGGGCCTCCAATACTAGCGCCGTGCCGTCGCTGCTGCGATCGTCGATCGCCCAAACTTCGTAGCGGTCGATCGGGTAATCTACATTGCAGATGGATTGTACGAATCGGGCAATCACCGCTTCCTCATTTTTCGCCGCCACCAGCAGCGACACGTAGGGCCAATCCTCTCGATTTTCATCGGCAAGAGGCGGCCCTGCGGGCTTGGGAGTCGCAAACAACACTCGAAATGCTTGCATCCACAGCAGTCCCGTCAACCCCCACACTACCCACGCACCCCAAGAAATCAAGTGCAGGGCGATCGTGCCGCCCCAAATCGCAGTCAGCAGCGCGGCCGCTTTTCCCCGCCTTCCCCGGTACAGATTTTGAGGAAAAGAAGGAGATCCCGGCACAGACACCGCCACCGGGAGCTTTGATGAAGTTTCCGCGTCAAACACCCTGTCGCCAATGTCTGGTATGGCAAATATTTTGCCGAGCTTGGAGTTCGAGGTCAAACTCTTGAGCTCTTCTTGAGCTAGATCTGGGATGTCCAACTTAAGCTCGCTGCTGTCGTTTTCTGGCCAAGAACTCTCCTGCATAGGTTACTTGATTCAACCACCAATAGTTTTTGATTTTTAGAGATAAGTATTTACTGTATCAGGTTCTGAGCTTTTCTCGAAAGCCGGTGGGATCGCGCACCGCAGGAGGGATCTATGCTGGTACGGCAAAGGTAAACTGGCATTGTATAGAGTCTTTGGGATGACCCCCCAAAAAAAACGGATACCAGCCCGCGACTTAAGTCCTTCGCCACCCCAAATTTTAGACTTTTGTTCAAATTCGCCACTTCAGCAGATTCATCTGCCCTTGTAAATCTAAAATCTAAAATCCAAAATCCAAAATAGAGTGAGTTTTGCTTGCGATCGACCAGGAATATCTGCTAGTTTTTGCAGATGATCTCAACCCACTGTCAGGATGCGGAAATATGTCTCTTCCTCAACTGAAACCAGCCGACGACAAAGAAGTGAAAGTCTACGCGCCTTTCTATCAAGAGCCCCGGCGCAAGTTTTTGCCGCACGCTATTGGTCTCTACAAGCTCAAAAGCTTGGAGGGGGCAAGAAAAATTGACGGAGGCGAAGACGTACCCTTTGTCGCTAGTTGGAATATCTCGTCGCTGCCGATGGATTTGACCCGCTGTCGGGTGTTGTTTGACGGTAATGCTGAACTCAGCTACGAAGTGACTCTGCAAAGCTCTGAGTTTGTCAGTTGCTTAATTGAGGTACTCCTGACTTTTCAGCGGACTCGTACCGTCGATTTTTCTAAAACGTTTTACCGCAAGCTGATGCGTATGGATGAGTAAATTTGACCGCACCCGCCATCTCAAAAGTTTGTAATTGATTGCGGCCCAAAAATGCGCGCTAATAATGTAATGCCATCGAGAAGGCGAGATTATATTATTGGTGCGCTATTTCTATTTTGAGGAGTTACCAAAAAGAATTGGTTTAAAGCCCCAAGCCCGATCGCCCTTGAGAAATAAAAAGAAGATGATTTATTACTCCAATCCTCAGACTTTCAGGTAGAGTTGGCACTCCTTTCGTCAACTGTCAAGGGGTCAACTGTCAAATAAATTTTTCGTGATTGGTAATTTATTCCTGGACGTAGGGGTTGACAGAAACCGGGTTTTTTCACGAAAATTCTAGCCAGAAAACCTCATATTTTGTGAAAAATCCAGTTTCTTGATGTTTGTGTTTAAGCCATATAATTAAGGAGCGCAAATTAAATAATTTACACAAGTATGTGGGATGGGCGTCTCGCCCGTCCAGAAAGGAGGGGCGAGACGCCCATCCCACAAGAAACATCAAATTGTAAGTTATTTAATTCTCATTTCTAAGGAACCCGCGTGCCTCACGGAAATTGAGAACCGCTATAACTGAGTTGTTGCGTCATTAGAAAAGAGTGCAAAAATTGCTTTACTATATTGAAAGGCATCTGGATCTAACTACGTTGCATAGGTCTTTAAAAAGCGGCATTTATATCAATTAAAGATTGATAAGATTATTCTTAAACAGTTGTTTGATAGTTAATAAAAACCTAAAGCCGCAAAAAAAATATGAAAATAAAGATGTCAAAAAAAAGCTAACTAAAGGGTGGCGAACAAATGAATAAAAGTTCCCCTTAAAAAATCGATCGGCGCAAAAGTGACAAAATCGAGTATAATCATATTGCGAAATTGACTCGCAATGCTGAAATACTGTTGAATAAACTAAATTTATTTAAATAGACAGGTCCAAATTGAGGAGAGAAGGCGTACCCAAATTGACTAAATATTTGCTGATCGGTTCGACAAAAGCTTACAGCGGCAAGTCCGCGATCGCCCTGGGGATGGCGCTGGCACTCCGGGAACAAGGAATGGCAATCGCCTACGGCAAACCGCTGGGAACCTGTTTCAGCTCGGAGGGAGCTGGAGTGGCGGAGGAAGATGTGCGGTTCGCGGTAGAGACGCTTAAACTCTCAGAAAGTCAGATGCCGTCAACACTGCTGTATTTGGACGAAGAGACGGTTCACAAGCGTTTGCGCCAAGAAGACAAGACAGATTACCGCCAGTCTCTGGCGCAATATTTGCAAAATCCCAGCGGAGACTTGGTGCTGTTAGAAGGCCCTGCTAATTTGGAGGAAGGCAGTCTGTTTGACTTGTCTTTGTCTCAAATCGCTGATGCCATTGATGCCTCTGTGCTGCTGGTAGTGCGCCCGATCGATCTTTATATAGACGATTTGCTGTCAGCGAAGCGGCGCTTGGGCTCGCGCTTGATAGGCGTCGTGCTCAACGATGTTCCCTCCGACAAACTTGAATCCGTAACTGCGACTGTGCGCCCTTTTCTGGAAGCTAGCGGTATTCCAGTTTTGGGAATGCTGCCGAGAAGCGCTTTGCTGCGGAGTGTCAGCGTCAAAGAATTAGTCCACCAATTGAAAGCTGATGTTCTCTGCCGTCGAGACCGCTTGGATTTGATGGTGGAAACCTTGACAATTGGTGCGATGAATGTTAGCTCAGCTATGAAGTATTTCCGCAAAGCCAGAAATATGGCGGTAGTCACCGGGGGCGATCGCACGGACATTCAGCTCGCGGCTCTGGAAAGCTCGACTCAGTGCTTAATTCTCACAGGCCACTTGCCTCCTTCTCCCTTGGTAATCGGCAGAGCAGAAGAAATGGAAATTCCAGTTTTATCTGTTGATTTGGATACCTTAACCACGGTGGAAATTATCGACAGCACCTTTGGCAATGTCCGCCTGCACGAACGCATCAAGGTGGAATGCGTTACTCAGCTAATGGCAGAACACTTTGACCTTAAGGCCATGATGGCATCATTGGGTTTGGGCGATCGAGTTCATTAACAAGGCCACCGGATCTGAAGGTATTCGGCAGCGGGAACTGGGCGAACAACATATTCGGCAGAGGCAAGAAGGCAGAGAGGATTTTTGGTTTAAAAAATAAAAACTCAAAATTCTTAAATCCTCAATTTTTATTGAATCGTACCTTCTGCTCTGGCTGCCGAATGCTTTTAGACATTCTGCCTTCTGGGTTCCTCAAATCTCCCGCTCCTCTAGTCAGATACCGTTAATCAGCAATTCTTAACTTCTTTTTGGTGGCAATTGCTAGTTAGTCTGCTAGAATCCACAACGTAGTTTTATTTAATTTAATAAATTCTTTGAGTCAATCAATTGAGCTACCCAGAGTTGATGATTTTTTACAAGAACTTGCGGCGATCCAGCAAACAAGCTCCAAGCGGGTTGCTCTTTTGGGTTCTCGCCACGTTCCTATTACCCACCAGCAGCTAATTGAGATGCTGAGCTACGCCTTAGTTCTGGGAGGCAACCAGCTCATCACATCGGGGGCTACAGGCACCAATTCAGCCGCAATTCGGGGGGCAATGCGAGCAGATCCTAATCTGCTGACGGTGATTTTGCCGCAAAGCATGAGCCGCCAGCCTCGGGAGTCCCGCGAGCAGCTCGAACAAGTCATACATTTGGTAGAAAATCCCAAAAATGACAGCTTGTCTCTCCCGGAAGCCAGCGCCATGTGCAATCAGGAGATTATTTCTCGCTGTCAGCAACTGATCTGTTTTGCTTTTCACGAAAGCCACACTTTGCTGAAAACTTGCCAGGATGCGGAGGAACAGCGCAAAGTTGTTACTCTGTTCTATTTTGATTGAAATGCGAGGTGGATAATGCTGTTGGGATTGCCTGTGTCGGTTATTCTGCTTGATTCTGTTGCTGCTGCTGCTGCGCTGGTTTACGCACCGTTTTTGGTGGTTGCCCTTGCTCGGTTGCAGCTAGGCTATGACCAAGCAGCACCTCGCGCTATGTTTGATAGGTTGCCCGGTTACGCTCAGCGGGCAACTTGGGCTCACCAAAATTCGTTTGAGACGTTTATGCTGTTTTCAGCGGCGGCTTTGATGGCTTTTGTGACAGGAATAGATTCGGAGGCGGCGGGCTGGGCTGGAATCGCTTTTCCTGTAGCCCGATTGTTGTTTTCGGTTTTCTATATTCTGAATGTGCCTCTGGGGCGATCGCTCATGTTTGCGATTAGTTCTACTTGCACTTTCTCTTTATTCTATTTCAGTTTGATGGCTGTTAATGGGTAATTGTCAGTTGTCAGTTGTCAGTTGTTAGTTGTTAGTTGTTAGTTGTTAGTTGTTAGTTGTCATTAGTTGAGAGACGCTTAATTAATGACTAATTACCAACTACGAACTACTAACTACCAACCACCCATTCCCCATTCCCCATTCCCCATTCCCCATTCCCCAATGCCCTGCGCGGGCCAATGACCTGCGCGGGCCAATTACCAATTTACCAATTACTAATTTATGGCTGCTAATTATTCATTTGATATTGTCAGCGAGTTCGACAGGCAAGAATTAGTTAACGCCGTTGACCAAACAGTGCGGGAAATTCAAAGCCGCTACGACTTGAAAGATACCAAAACCACCGTGGAATTGGGCGCAGAATCGATTACTGTCAATACGGACAGCGAATTTACTCTCGATGCCATTCACACTGTTTTGCAAACAAAAGCCGCTAAGCGGAATTTATCTCTGAAAATTTTTGATTACGGCAAAATTGAAGCTGCTAGTGGTACTAGAGTACGCCAAGAAATCAAACTCAAAAAAGGGATTGATCAGGAAATTGCCAAAAAAATCACTAAATTAATTCGAGATGAATTTAAAAAAATTCAAGGCTCGATTCAAGGTGATGCAGTCCGCGTTTCTGCCAAGGATAAGGATGATTTGCAGTTGGTAATTCAACGCTTGAAGCAAGAAGATTATCCGATGGCTTTGCAGTTTACCAATTACAGGTAGGTTTGTGAAAGCTAGGTATTGGATGCCCGGTTGTGCGATCGCATCTTTGAGCGCGATCGAACTTGCGTTGCGCTTGCTGGGATTCGGAAATCCTGCTTTGCTGCAAGCTGATGCTGAGGTTGGGTATATATTTGCACCAAATCAACTTGTATATCGTTTTGGCAATAGACTTCAGTACAATCAATTTTCTCAACGGTCTGAACAAATCGATTCAGCCAAGCCTGAAGGTACTATCAGAATTTTGATGACAGGAGACTCGGTTCTCAATGGCAATAATAGCACGGATCAGGCAGAAACTATTACAGAATTGTTGGCAGCGCGTTTGTTGGGCATCAAAAAGCAGGTTCAGGTGCTAAATGCTTCTGCGGGATCTTGGGGAATTGGCAATCAATTGGGATATATTCGCAAGTTTGGCACTTTTGAAAGCGATGCTGTGATTTTGCAAATTGGTACTCACGATTTGCTGCAACCTTCAAGTACCAGCGCCGGGATCAAAAATAATCCCCTGATGCCGAATCGCAAACCGTTATTGGCAATGCAAGAAGTGTTTGATAGATACGTTGTGCCCCGATTTTCGAGTGTTTTTGTGCCGAATTCCCCTGGGGCGGGTGTGCCTGTGCCGGAAGCGCAACGGTTTAGGGAAAATATGCAGCGATTTGAGGAAATAGTGGCTTTGGTGCGAGCTCGCAATATTCCATTGTTTGTGTTGTATACTTGCGATCGCTCGGATTTACTGCCAGTACCGAATCAGCCGAGGTTTAAATCTGAGTTTGTCGATCGGCTAAAAGCTTTGAAAATTCCAGTCACAGACACTCATGCAGCCTGGTCAAAATTGCCGAAAACCACGGTAGAAAGTTATTTTCGGGATGGCGTACACCCCACAGCCCCAGCCTATGAATCTATCGCAGATTTATTGTTTCAGCAGTTGTGTACTGAGAAAAAATTAGCTGCTTGCTCATTAACCAATACCAATCCTGAAAAATAGTGCTACACATATATTTTATGCGATCGTCTGTAAACAAATGCGATTGCCCTGTCCCGAGATGGAACGGCGAATTTCAATAAGTGATAGACAATTTAATTGTGTAGCAAAATGCGATCGCAATTATTATTAAATATCTAAACTTGTGACTCTTTTTGTCACAAGTTTAGCGGGACTTGCTGCAAGTCTATCGCACTTAAAGAACGTAAATCCTGCGATGCTGACTGCCGGTGAAAAACCAGGTTTCTCCGTTCAACAGAACTTAAAGTAATACCAATTTGTCAAATTAATCCAAAGCCGTAGTTGTAAGGTGTGGAACCATCAGCAATCCCTAAAAAATATCGACAATTTAACAGATCCGCACCCGCTCAACAGAGTCAGTGTAAACAAACACAACATTTATTGTGTAGCAATCTTTTATTAAAATGGTATTATATTGTAACTCTAATTGCGTACAAGGAGCAGAATTTATCCTGGAGATTCCCATTACCAATTAAATGTTAAGTAAGGACTTACAACTAATATCAGTTTGCCAAAGTGTTGCTACAATTCTCAATTTTATAATTTTTTTTATTAAAAAGAATTGTACTATGTCCGGTCGATTACAATGACAAAAACGGTTTGTAGTGCGGACTTCAGTCCGCTCTTTGGGTGAGGATGCGGACTGAAGTCCGCACTACAAACGAATCTTAGTGTTGTCAATCGATCGCACACGATCTTATCCCAACTGATATTTAGCAATATTTTTCAGAATTGATATAAGCTGTAGCTGGCGCTACAGCTTGTATAGCGTAAATTATATTTAAATATCTAAACCAATGACTGTTAACTCGGGAGAATGTTCGACAACAAACTGGTAATATAACTCTTGCTTGGCTTGCGGTGGCAGAGATATTATCCATTCTAGCAGTCCCATTTCACCTGCTACTATCTTTGGATTAGTCTGAGTTAAACGCACTTTTATTTGTTCTTTGCGAGGGACTGGCAGTTGCTCTTTTAGTGTCAACTTAGCAGGCACTTGCTGCAAGTTTGTCAAAATTAACCGATAGGCGTAAGTCGTGCGCCGCTGGTTGCCGATCAGTTTTTTATCGACTTGTCTTTCCACTAATTCCCGCTCTATTTTTAATCCTTCATCTATTCCTAAATTAAGTTGGAATTCTTCGCCTGGGGAAATATTGTCTAACTGTAAAGTACCGACAAAAGTGTTGTCGCGAAAGATATTTGCTTTCCCGGGCAGCAGAGTTGCACCTGTCGTCGGATTGGTAATTATTGCTTGTAAATAGGCGAAACTGACTAAACGCGGAATGGCGATATATTCAGGTTTTGAGGGATAATTCTCACTGAAAATAGTGACTTTGTGCGGCGTGCCGTCGCTGGGAATATTGGTATTTCCTCCTACTTGAAATGAGACGGTGCTACCTTCTCTGGATACTGTTGCTGTGGCGGTTTGAGCTACTATGGGTTCGGGTTCGGGAGCAGCACTACGCATAGCTATGATTGCAAATTGTGGCTCATTTTCCATCTCAAATCCCCCATATGTTTCCATTTCTGCTTTCGCAGTCTGTCGGTACTGTTTTCTCATAAGTTCTGCGGGTTGAGCAGATTGTGGGCGAACAATGTCGATAAACCAGGGTTGGAGTTTTGGCGGCAAAGTTCCCATTCCGGGTTTGGCTGTGGATAAAGTCAGCGCTACTCCCCTCCAATCTTCGCCGGTGTTTTGGTTGACTTCGGCTAGGTAATTGAGATTGATTTGATTGTTGGTTGTGTTGACTCGCAAGTCGTACAGGGGAGTCCAGCTAGCTCGCATTACTACATAGGAAATTTCTAGTTCAAAATTGCCGCTTCCGCTGGGTTCGATCGCCACAATGATGTTAAAAGTTTGCTGGGAATGGGGAGTTTGTACTTGGCGCAACTGCTGGCGCAATGCTTCTATTTGCTTGTTTAATTCGCGCTGCTGTCTTTCGTGTTGGGCGATCGCACTTATGTACTTTTTATAATTACTGCCTAAAAAATTGAGCAATTCGCCGGCTTCATTCAAACCGATCTGCTGCTTGGAAATGCTGCTAGCAAAGGAACCTACGCTTTTTTCGCTCAAATTCTCGACAAAGTTGAGTTGAATTCTTCGGGAGGCGATTTGCTCGTCAATTCCGCGTTTTTGGGTTTCTAACTCTTGGATTTGTTGGGTTAATTCGGCGGTGCGATCGCCCGCAGGTTCGCTGTGAAACACGGTTTCGGTGTGCACTCCCAGCAATCGCACGGCGACGGTACCCGCACCGGTAGCCCTGACTGACTCGGTTTCGAGGGTTGTGGGGAGAGAGGCTACAGTCAATTCGCGCTCGTTTCCCGTCAGGGCTACTGTGCCGCGGCGGGTGATCAGGGCGCGATCGGTGTACACAGTAACTTCTGAAATTCGGGATTCTACTATTTTGCTATTATTGCGATCGAGTAAATCTGAATCAGTCATTGCTACTAATCCCTCTACGAAACTCTTGTAGTGCTGCCGGGGGCGAAGCCAACAAAATGCAGCGCTTCCACACAGATAAGTCTAACTCAGACAGCAATTCGCTGTTTGTAATTCGCTCATAACCCTGCTCTCGCAAATGGTAAAGCTCTAGCGTTCCGTCTTCCCAAAACCAAACTTCCGGCACACCCATCACCCGATATTTCTGAAGTTTAATCGGACTGCCGCTAGTAATAACTACCTCAACGCACAAGTCAGGAACATCCTTATCTGTCCCGAAACAATAAGACAAATCTGCCTGATACTCGACTTGACCTTCACCAATCTGGCTGTAAGCACCGCTGGGGAAAAACTCAATTTCCGTAACTTCAAAGTAGATCGCAAGCAATACGCCAATTATCGATTTAAATGCTTCATGAGGTTTATTAATACCGACAATCTCTAACACTCCTTGACAATAAAATAACCGCACTCCCGGCACATTCTCAAAGCTAGCTTGAATTGCTTTGAATTGATGCCATGTTAAGCCGCGCCAAGTGAAATGCTGCTCGGCGGCGGGAGAAACTGTGGGATTGTCTATAGTTTGAACCATGACTGTCCTGTTTATTTCAATATGTTAGCAGTAATTCAATTTTAGCTCAGCGGCTCGATTCCCGCCAAATCCAAAATTTGTCAAGTTTCGCGATCGCCCATACCTCTTGAAAACTCGTCAAGCGCATCCAAAGGCGAAACAAACAAAATGCAGCGTTTGAGCAAAGATAAGTCTAACTCAGGCAGCAATTCGCTGTTAGTAATTCGCTCGTAACCCTGTTCTCGCAAATGGTAAAGTTCTAGCGTGCCGTCTTCCCAAAACCAAACTTCCGGGACACCCATCACCCGATATTTCTGAAGTTTAATCGGACTACCGCTAGTAACAACCACCTCAATACACAGATCGGGAACATCTTTTCTATTCCCGATACAATAAGATAAATCTGCCTGATACTCGACTTGACCCTCAACAATCTGGCTGTAAGCACCGCTGGGAAAAAATTGTATTCTTCTGAATTGAAAATAATTTATCAGTAGCGCTGCTATCAGACATCTTGTTTCCTCATGAGGTTGACTAATGCCCACAATTTCTAACACTCCATCACAGTAAAATAAGCGTACATTCGGCACTTTCTCAAAGCTAGCTTGAATAACCTTGAATTGATGCCATGTTAAGCCGCGTACAATAAAATGCTGCTCGGCTGTGGGAGATGACGTTGGATTGTCTATAGCTTGAACCATGACTGTCCTGTTTATTTCAAAATGCTAGCGGGGGAGGGCGGGTTTATTATCTTATTCATTTTAGACAGGGATGGTTGGTAAAACCCGCCCCTACGGTATATTGTTTTTTCCGCTTGCTTGCTCAATGTTAACTCAGCGGCTCGATGCCCGCCAAATCCAATATTTGCGGAATCAAATCTTCTCGCTTGACAGCCATCATGTGAACTCCTTGACATAAATGTCGCGCTAGCTTGACTTGTTCGGCTGCAATTCTGATGCCTTCCTGCAAGGGTTCCGGAGATTTTGCCAAACGATCGATCGTTTCTTGCGGTATGTGAACTCCCGGTACGTATTTTTTAATAAATTCAGCATTTTTAGCTGATTTAAACAAAAAGATTCCTGCTAAAATTGGTTTGTTGCAGCCAGCAGCAATTTGCTGCATAAACTTATCTAAAACGTCAAAATCTGTAATTAATTGGCTCTGAAAAAACTGGGCTCCAGCTTCTAGTTTTTTCTCAAATCGGCTTTGTAAACCCGACCAACTGGGGCATTGCGGATCGACAGCGGCACCGACAAATAAATCGGTAACTCCGTCTGTTAAAGCTTTGTCGTTCCAGTCAAAGCCGCCGTTCATTTTTTGAATTACTTGCAGCAGGCGGACTGATTCTAAATCGAATACACTTTTGGCTTTGGGATGGTCGCCGGCTTTGACTGGATCGCCGGTGAGTGCCAAGATATTATGGATGCCTAAGGCGTGGGCTCCCATGAGATCGGCTTGCAGGCCTATTTGATTGCGATCGCGACAAGCAACTTGACAAATCGGCTCAATTCCCCGCTGCAATAGAATTGCGGAAACGGCTAGGGGACACATTCGCAGCACTGCGCGGCTTCCGTCTGTGATGTTGATGGCGTGAACTCTGTTTTTTAGAAGTTCAGCCATTGCGATTGTATGAGTCATGTCGCCGCCTTTTGGCGGGGCTACTTCTGCGGTAATTATAAATTCTCCGGGGGTGGTGCAGGCTGTACGAAAACGGTTCATAGTTAGTTGACAGTTGACAGTTGACAGTTGACAGTTGACAGTTGTTATTTTTGAATATCTCGCAATAATCAATAACTAATAACTAATCAGGGCTGTTTCATTCTCCCGACAGTCCGCCAGGGACTAAAGTCCCTGTCTCAGAGCAGCAAGTCGTCTGAAGACGACTGAAAGAGTCATTTATAGTTCTATGCAAGAGGATTTTAGCTTGGAGACAGGGGTTTCAACCTCGCTTAGGACTGTCGGACTGTCGCACTGGGGCTTTGAGAGAATGAATCAGCTCTGAATAACTAATGACTAATAGCGTTCGATTGCGGGGACAGCAAAACATGACTAATGACTAATGACTGATGACTAATGACTGATGACTAATTAGGTAGAGAATAACCAAAAGCAGTTTTAACCTTATTCAAAGTTTGGTTGGCAATAGTTTCTGCTTGTTCTCTTCCTTCACGGAGTACAGATTCTAGATATCCCGGTTCGTCCATTATTTCTTTGTATTTATCCTGAATTGGTTTGAGGGCATTAATTGTCGTCTCTGTCAACAATGGTTTGAAATCTCCCCAACCCATGTTTTCACATTCGGCTGCGACTTCTTCCTTGGATTTGCCGGAAAGCAGGAGGTAAAGTGTTAGCAAATTTCTCGCTTCGGGGCGATCGGGGTCGTCGAAAGTTAAGCCCCGCACGGCATCTGTTTTGCAGCGCTTGATTTTTTTGGCGATCGTATCTGGCGAATCTAATAAGTTAATTCGACTTTGTTCGGAAGGGTCGGATTTTGACATTTTGCGCGTGCCGTCAGTCAAACTCATCACCCTCGCGCCGTCTGTGCGAATTAAGGGTTCGGGTAGTTTCAAAACTGGTTTTTCTGGTGTGCCAAATTGGTGATTTAATCTGATGACGATATCGCGGGTGAGTTCCAAATGCTGTTTTTGGTCTTCTCCTACTGGCACTTTGTCGGCATCGTAAAGCAAGATGTCTGCTGCCATCAACACGGGATAGTTTAGCAAGCCTGCGTTGACATTTTCGCCTTGTTTAACTGCTTTTTCTTTAAATTGAATCATATCTTGGAGCCAGTTAATCGGCGTAATGCAGTTGAGCAGCCATGCTAGTTCTGTGTGCGCCGAGACGTGGGATTGGACGAAAATAGTAGAATATTCTAAATCGATGCCGCAAGCTAAATAGAGGGCGGCGATGGTGTAAGTGTCGGAGGCTAGGGTTGCTGGATTGTGCGGTGCGGTAATTGCGTGCAAATCTACTACGCAAAAGTAGTTTTCGTACTGGCTTTGACCTTCTACCCAGTTGCGAATGGCTCCGAGATAGTTACCGAGGTGTAGATTGCCTGTTGGCTGAACTCCTGAAAGAACGCGCTGTTTGCCCATGAGGAAAGAATAGAATTGAAGTCTCATTTCTATATTGACACGTTATTTAGATTTAAGATACTTTTGGTTAAAATTTACATTTTGCACCATTGTCAGCAACGCTGCTCAAAGCCCGTTCCACTTTTCAGACATCTTTCGGGAGACGGCATTGTTCGTTAGTGTCAATTTTAGGTCTTATGTATTACAGATCTACTGGCTGACGATTAAGGTTAGATCCCCCCTAGCCCCCCTTCTTAAGGGGGGGACAAGAAGCGATCGAAGTCAACCCCTACTCCCCTTTTTAAGGGGGATTTAGGGGGATCTGGCCTCGGGTGAAAGCGAAATTTCTAAGGTTTAAGACTTAAGTTGACACGACGAAAGGCATTGGCGTGTCCTTAGCTTGAAAGCAATTACCAATCTGTCAGCAACCTTGCTTTTCGCAACACAAATGTGAGGACGGTTTCTTGGCCGGTAATAATATCGGCTCTGCCCTCCATTCCCGCTTGAATTGAATACTGGCGGGGGACATTTGCCTGGGAGTTTCCTAAGAATTGACCGCTGGTGGAGTTGAGTTTTGTTAAATAGGTTTGTTGGGGTTTAATTGCTACTTCGTAATATGCTGTACCTAAATTGTTACCGGGATTTTGAGGGGCGATCGCATCTGGGGCGATCGCGCTGACTGTTCCTTTGAGTGTCCCGTAATCTGGGAAGGGTAAGGCGGAAATCCTGATCTGTACGGATTGGCCGATTTGGATGCGGGCGATGTCTTGGGAGGTGACTTTGGCTTTGACTACTAAGGGTACGTCGCTGGGGACGATTTGGGCGATCGCAGTACCGGCTTGTACGGTTTGACCGGTGTTTTGTACTTCCAATCTGAGAATTGTACCATCAGCGGGGGCGCGGATAACGCTATTTTCGAGTTTTGACTCAATTTGATTGAGTTCTTTTTTAGCTTGAATTAATTGTTGTTGAATGGACGATCGCTTGACAAGCAAAACCCGCCGACTTCTGCCGAGTCTCTCGGCGACATCGGGCTGCGATGTGGCGATTTTGACAAGAGCGGACTCGACTACTTCCTGGGCGGCAGAATTTTGTGTTTGGATGGTTTGAAATTGGCCGCTGGCTAAAATTTGATTTTCTAAGTCCCGCAGTTGTTGGTTGATTTGCCCTGCTGCTGTTTGAGACTGATTGATTATGTCTTGGAACTGCTTTTTTTGAGCGCCCAAACGCGAAGCGTCTACAACTGCGATCGCATCTCCGGCTTTTACTGTCTGATTTTCGGTGACAGCAATGCTTTCGACGCTTCCTTCGGTTGCTGCTTGCACGACGCGCACTTCTCCTGCTGGACGGACGATCGCGTCTGCTTTGACTGTAGCACTGTATTTGGTGACGCTGGCAAGGGCGATCGCCCCACCAAACGTGGCCACCATCAAAATTCCCCCCAAAGTCGTCCAGCGGCTGACAGGGGGCAAAAACTGGTCGTTATCAAAGGTTTCTGCGGGCATGGGTTCGGTAGTGCGAGGCATGGCGGCTGTTGGGGGTGAGGGGAATTGTTTTGAATTTTAAGTTTTGAATTCGGGGAAAGAGAATCGTTGTGAGTTTTAATGCCAGTTCCAAAAAAGAATGCAACTCGCTGCCAACTCCAAAGCCTTATTAAATAAGTCATTCTCAAACCTCAAACGGTATGAGTTGGAAGAAGGAGAGATCGATCGCCTATTTCTTCGATCGCATTTATTTTCGAGCTTTCCGGACACCAAGCATAAGTTTAGAAGTCTCAATCAAAATTCACAGGGTTAAGGTCAAAATCCGCACAGCTTTGCCTTCGCCACCCGGAAATTTTCTCAAACATCAAGAATCGTGCAGCCAGCGGGCAACAGTCAGAAAAATAGAGCGTTTCCGCCATGATTTTTGGCGCTGTTACCCGGTTTTTCTGCGACGTGTACGTAAGTAACTATATATGTCTTAATAGGAGTTCCTTATGCCGGACAATCAACAAAATTCACTTTTTAGCGAACTAACCGATCGAGAATCAGAAATGGTCAACGGTGGCAGCACTACCAGCGGTTTCAGCAGTGATAACAGTAACAGCGATACCAAGAACAGCAGCAATGGCATCAATACGCTGTTTTTCGTGCCACAGCCGAGCCAGCTTTTCCTTTACGATCCGATTCGCGATCGCCCTTACAAAACCCTTGTAGTCTAGATAGCTAAGTCAAGTAGTGCGATCGGATAAATCTTAAAAGTTTCTCAGTAATATTCCGGGCGATCGCAGAGGCATGGAGAAGTATTAGTTAGTAATCATACGAGGCTATCGAAATTATATAAAGTTTCTAGTTTTCGTTCAATATCATCAACTTAAATGGAGTCAAATCATCATGCAAGAAACAAAGGAAAATTCACTATTTGCTGAACTCACCCCTGAAGAATCAGCTAGCGTTAACGGCGGTTGCTACTCTTATTCCGAGCGTGGCGACAACTATCGCCGCCGGCGCCGTTGGGTCGTGTATCGCCGCAATTGCGACGGTTCCTTCAGAAGAGTCGTTCGCTACGGCTACTGGTAAAGTTTAGTGCTGTGAATGCCGCGATCGCCCTGATTACAAAACCCTAATAGTCTAGATAGGTGAGTCAGGTAGTGCGATCGGGTGAATTCTCAAAACTTCTCAGTGGTATTCCGGATGAACTCAGAGGCATTGAGAAGTATTAGTCAGTAATTACACGAGGCTATCGAAATTAGATAAAATTTCTAGTTTTCGTTCAATCTCATCAATTTAAATGGAGTCAAATCATCATGCAAGAAACAAAAGATAACTCATTGTTTGCTGAACTCACCCCTGAAGAATCAGCTAGCGTCAACGGCGGTTACTACTATGCCGATCGCTATTATGGTGGCGACAACTGTCGCCGTCGGCGCCGTTGGGTCGTGTACCGCCGCAATTGCGACGGTTCATACAGAAGAGTAGTTCGCTACGGCTACTGGTAAAGTTTAGTGCTGTCAATTCAGCTCTATAACTGTGGAATCGAGAAAGCACCCATAACTTTATGGGTGCTTTTTGCTGATTGGGTAGTCGGTGATGAGTAATCTTCTGTATGCTCTACCATTATTCATTTTGCAAAATGTTAAAGAACATCCCTTTTATCGGCAAAATGCCCTTATTCGGACAAGTCAACAGGTTTAAGAAATATCAGGTTGTACTCCAGCAGAGCGAGGAAGACTGCGGGGCGGCTTGTTTGGCTTCGATCGCGAAATTTTACGGACAAAATTTTACTATTAGCCGTTTGCGAGAGTCTGCGGGTACAGGTCAAAAAGGGACGACTCTGCTGGGCTTGAAACAAGGTGCTGAGGCGGTGGGCTTTAACGCTCGATCCGTGCGAGCAGCGGCTGCTATTTTAGACAAAATTGATGAAGCACCTTTACCCGCAATTATTCACTGGAGCGGGTACCACTGGGTGGTTTTGTACGGAAAGCAGGGCGACAAATATGCGATCGGCGATCCGGCTGTCGGTATGCGCTATATTTCCAAAGAAGAATTAGCAGCAGGTTGGACAGATTGGCTGTGCTTGCTAGTAGACCCAGATCCCGATCGATTTTTTGCAGAAGCAGACGGCCAACCGCCCGCCAATTCCTTGCAAAAATGGATGCGCCGGGTTTGGATTTACCGCCAGCTTTTAATGGAAGCACTGTTGATGAATGTGGTGTTGGGTTTGCTGTCGATTGCTTCACCTTTTCTCGTACAACTGCTCACCGATGACATTTTGGTGCGGGGCGACACGCAACTTTTGGCAAGTGTGGCGATCGCAGTTATAGTTATGAACCTATTTAGCAGCAGTTTAGGATTGGTACAGTCCAACTTAATTGCTCAATTTTCCCAGCGTTTAGAGTTGGGATTGGTCATGGAATTCGGGCGCAAATTCCTGCGATTGCCTTTAAGCTTTTACGAAACCAGACGCAGCGGCGAAATCGTCAGTAGATTACAAGACATCCAAGAAATCAATAAATTAGTTTCTCAATTTGCGATCAGCTTACCAAGTCAATTTTTTATAGCTGTAGTTTCTTTTATTTTCATGTTATTTTACAGCAAAGAACTGACGCTGGCAGCTACAGTCATCGCTGTGTTCATGACTGCCTCTACAATAGTTTTTCTGCCCGTATTGCAGCAAAAAACGCGGAATTTATTTGTACTGGAAGCAGAAACTCAAGGCGTTTTAGTAGAAACCTTTAAAGGCGCGCTGACAGTCAAAACGACTAGCAGCGCCCAGCAACTTTGGGAAGAATTTCAAGGTCGCTTCGGTCGCTTAGCGAGTCTGACTTTTCGCACTACACAAATCGGCATTCTCAACAACATTTTTTCTGGCTTTGTTGCTTCAGCGGGTAGCATTACCCTGTTGTGGTTGGGCAGCACTTTGGTAATTGACAAGGCATTGAGTATCGGTCAGTTGCTAGCATTTATTAGCATGAATCAAAACGTTACTACTTGGGTTACTTCCTTAGTCGAATGTACTGATGAAATGGCTCGCGTTCAGACAGCAACTCAACGGCTTTCCGAAGTCATAGATGCTGAGCCAGAAAGTAAAAGCGATATTAATAAACCTGTGGTAACGCTTCAAGACCGCGACGAAATTGTTTGCAAGAGTGTGAATTTTCACTACCCAGGCAGACTTGACTTGCTGGAAAATTTTTCTGTGACGTTTCCGGGCGGTCACGCAATTGCTTTAATCGGTTATTCTGGTTGCGGCAAAAGTACGCTAGCTAAGATAATTGCTGGTTTGTATCCGCTGCAATCTGGTAATGTGAGAATTGGCGGTTACAATTTGCAGGATTTGTCTCTCGATTGTCTCAGACAGCAGGTGGTTCTTGTTCCCCAAGAAGCTCATTTCTGGAGCCGTTCGATTCTCGATAATTTTCAATTGGGGAGTCCCGATGTTACTTTTGAACAGATTGTGAAAGCTTGCAAAATTGCCGGGGCGGATGAATTTATCAGCCAATTACCTGATAAGTATCAAACTGTTTTAGGAGAGTTTGGGGCGAATATTTCTGGGGGACAAAGACAGAGATTGGCGATCGCCCGCGCCATTCTCAACAACCCGCCCGTATTGATTTTAGACGAATCTACCGCAGGGCTAGACCCCGCCAGCGAAGCAGAAGTGTTGGAGAATTTGTTGATGTACCGGCAGGGGAAAACTACGATTTTTATCAGTCACAGGCCGCGAGTGATCGATCGCGCCGATTGGATTATCATGTTAGAACGTGGTCGGTTGAAACTGCAAGGATCTGCTGCAAAATTGCGATCGATTCCCGGAGATCACTTAGAGTTTTTGGAACCTTAAAAACTTGTAGATAAGATAAGACGGCGGTTAGAAACCGCGCCGACACAAACGAAGTTGAATAAGATAAGACGGCGGTTAGAAACCGCGCCGACACAAACGAAGTCCGCCTCCGCGGACTGAAGAGAATAAGGTAATTTTAACCGCAGACTCTTCATCTTCAACCCGCGCACCATCCGGGTTTTGTTTGTATCGACGCGGTTTCCAACCGCCCGGTATTTTTATCTTCAACCCGCGCACCATCCGGGTTTTGTTTGTATCGACGCGGTTTCCAACCGCCGGGTATTTTATCTCACCGCCCGTCTTCTCAATTAATGAACCCGACAAACAAGCGGAATCGCCTCCTGATTTTCCAGCACCAAACCGTACTCCAAACCCTCAACAACAGCCTGACAAGAAGCATCCAAAATATTACCAGAAACCCCAACCGTCGTCCAACGATCGTGGCCGTTACTAAACTCAACCAACACGCGAGTTTTAGCAGAAGTACCCGCACCAGAATCCAGAATTCGCACCTTGTAATCTGTTAAGTAAAAATGCGCTATCGCCGGATAAAAATTCACCAAAGCTTTCCGCAAAGCCGCATCCAAAGCCGAAACCGGGCCGTTTCCTTCCGCGCATTCCAGAATAATTGTACCGTTGACTGACAATTTCACAGTTGCCAAAGCCGTACAATCTTCGCCAACCTTATCGCAGTGGACTTGAAATCCCGTAATTTCAAACCAGCGCTGTCGCTGCGACAAAGCCTCCCGCATCAACAATTCAAAAGACGCCTCAGCGCCCTCAAATTGATATCCCTGACTTTCCAAATCTTTCAATTTTTGCAGAATTTGGCGGCAAGCAGGATTTTTGCGATCGAGTTCAATACCAAAAGTCTTAGCCTTCGCCAAAACATTACTCAAACCCGATTGATCCGAAATCACAATTCGCCGGATATTGCCGATTTTTTGCGGTTCCAAATGTTCGTAAGTTAACGGATTTTTCTCAACCGCCGATACATGAATTCCGCCCTTATGAGCAAAAGCCGAAAGACCGACAAAAGGAGCGTGATCGTCGGGAGCAAGGTTAACAATTTCGCTGACAGATCTACTGACTTGAGTTAATTTCGCTAATTGCTCATCTTGAATGCAATCATAACCCAACTTGAGCTGAAAATTAGGAATCAAGGAACACAAATTAGCATTACCGCAGCGTTCGCCATAACCGTTAATAGTTCCCTGTACCATCGTCACGCCTTCCCGCACACCAGCCAAAGCATTAGCAACGGCAACTCCAGAGTCGTTGTGAGTGTGAATTCCTAACTGTAAGGATTGGGCGCGCTCTGTTCCCAAAGCTGCTAAAACATCGCGAACAACTTGACTGACTTCGTGAGGCAAAGTGCCGCCGTTAGTATCGCAAAGTACCAGCCATTCTGCACCGGCATCCGCCGCCGCTGCTAAAGTTTTAATTGCATAATCGGGATTGTGCTTGTAGCCATCAAACCAGTGTTCCGCATCGTAAATAACGCGCCTTCCCTGACTCCGCAAATATTCAATTGTATCTCGAATCATCGCCAGATTTTCTTCTAGCGTCGTCTTCAAACTTTCAATTACGTGCAAATCCCACGACTTGCCAAACAGCGTTACCCAGCGAGTCCCCGCAGACAAGATAGGCTGCAACATTTCATCATTAGCTGCCGTTTTTCCCGGTCGTCTGGTCGAACAAAAAGCGACAACTTCTGCTTGAATTAATGGCTGTTCTTTGAGCCGCCAAAAAAATTGTACGTCTTTAGGATTTGCTCCCGGCCAGCCACCTTCAATAAACGGAATTCCTAAACTGTCTAACTGTCGAGCAATTCGCACTTTGTCTTCGAGAGATAAGCAGAGTCCCTCGCACTGAGCGCCGTCTCGCAGCGTGGTATCGTAGATCCAGAGCCGATTTGTCATGGGATTTTGCGATCGAGAAATTGGTAATATATGACTTACCATGTTAGAGGAATTTATGGGAAATTAATGCGATAATATATAGGAAAATTAACATAAATCTAATCGGGGTAATTTACTGTGGTTAAGGTACAAGCGCAAGGAAAAACATTTGAGTGCGATCGCGGATCGAATCTCCGTGAAGTCTTGCTCAAAAACGGCATCGATCTCTACAACGGCAACGCCCAAGTAATCAACTGTCACGGTTTGGGGACTTGCGGCACCTGCGCCGTCACCGTCGAGGGCGAAGTTTCCGAGTCCGAGTGGCGTGAAAAAGCGCGACTTTCGATTCCTCCCCATTCTCCCGCATCAAACCGCCGTTTGTCCTGCCAGACTAAGGTTTTGGGCGATATTAAGGTGACAAAATATGACGGTTTTTGGGGCCAGGGCTCGGAGACTGTCTGGAAACCATAGGCGGAGATTTTTTGTGCAGGAAGATCGATCGCACGATCGCCTTGCAAGATAATATGTAAGACTTGCCCAAAAATTCTCAATATAAGGTGCGAACACCAGCCGTTAGTGTTAACAAATACGTCAAATGTAGCATGAGTCTGTTGTCTGACGATTAGGCCTTCGATCCCCCCTTAGCTTGCCCCCTACTCGACCCCTACTCCCCTTAAGAAGGGGGGGACAAGAGTATCTTGAGTTCCCCGTATCGTTGCATAGTATGAGTCTGCTGGCTGACGATTAAGCTTTCGATCCCCCCTAGCCCCCCTTCTTAAGGGGGGGACAAGAGTATCAAAGTCCCTCTTAATCAAGGGGGAACAAGAGTATCAAAGTCCCTCTTAATCAAGGGGGAACCAGAAGCACTCAAAGTCCCCCTTCTTAAGGGGGATTTAGGGGGATCGGGCCTCGGTTATAAACGAGAGATAAAAAGGATTTTAAGCGATTGTTGAAACCAATCCATACCAGCACCTTACCCTCAAGAAGGCTTTGAGGTAAAACGAGCCAGACAGTCCATAGAAAAGTCAATGAATTCATCTCAAGATATTCTGATTATTGGTGGCGGAATTATCGGCCTTTCCCTAGCAGTTGAACTGAAGTTGCGAGGGGCTTCTGTCGCCGTTCTGAGTGCCGATTCTCAACAACCGACGGCCCGGGCCGCGGCCGGAATGCTCGCGCCCCAAGCCGAACGAATTCCCCCGAGTCCGATGCTGGATTTGTGCTTGCAAAGTCGCTCAATGTATGCTTCCTGGGTGGAACGGCTGGAAGAGATTGCGGGGTTGAAAACGGGATATTGGCGATCGGGAATTCTCGCACCTGTTTGTCAAAATGAGCCTCAACAACAGCCGCTTTTGTCAAACCTTAATTGTCAATGGTTGGACAGAGATGCTGTTCGCCAGCAGCAGTTTGGATTGGGTGAAGAAGTAATCGGCGGTTGGTGGTATCCAGACGACGCTCAAGTTGACAACCGCGCTTTATTTCGGACGCTTCAAGCCGCAACTAAAGAATTGCAGATTGAGATTGTTCAAGACACAGCCAAGGAAATTATTCGGCAGGGAAACCGAGTTTTTGGGGTTGAAACAACGGCAGGAAAATTGCAAGCAGATTGTTATGTTTTGGCTGCCGGGCCTTGGTGTGAGAAGTTATTGAATATTCCAGTGTTTCCCAGAAAGGGGCAAATGCTCTCAGTCTGCGTACCAGAAGATTGTGCAGTTAGGCAGCCGCTGCAAACAGTTTTATTCGGAACTGGCATTTATATTGTGCCGCGTCAAGATGGTAGAATTATTATTGGCGCAACTAGCGAAAATGTGGATTTTACCCCAGGAAATACGCCTGCGGGAATGCAAAGTTTGCTAGCAGGAGCGATTAAGTTATATCCTGAATTGCAGAATTATCCGATTCTAGAGTTTTGGTGGGGATTTCGGCCTGCTACTCCTGACGAATTGCCGATTTTAGGCGCTTCTGCTTGGGATAATTTGACATTGGCAACTGGGCATTATCGCAATGGCATTTTGTTGGCTCCGGTGACTGCTAAGTTGTTGGCTGATTTGATATTGGAGCAAAAATTAGATCCGTTATTGTCTGCTTTTAATTATTCGAGGTTTGCACCTTCTGTTGGGGACGCAAAATCTCTATCTTTAGGGTGATTTCCGGTCGCCTGTTTGTAGTGAGGACTTTAGTCCTCTCTTTGTGAATGAAGAAGGACTAAAGTCCTTACTACGAACTTAAAAATTGCTAGAATATAAAAATATTGGGTTTGTTTATAAGCTGCCCAGTTTATCAGGTGCATCGCTATGAAATTGTCCTTGATATTTGTGCGAGTCCCCTCCAAAATATCCTCGCACAAACAGTGATTGTAAGGATTCAGGTAACATAACTCCTTGCTGGGCAAAGACTTTAGATTTGGATCTCGATCGTAAATCAATCTCTATTCTCCATAAACCACCAAAAAATGTCATTCTTCGTCGTTTATTGACAATCGATCTCGAAATACAAAAACCCTTATTTTACCCTAAAACCCTTGCTAGACAAGCGTTGGAACCGCAAGTTTTTAGACCTGAATCCTTAGGTGATTCAGCGGTGGCAAGGAGGCTTCATAGTTGATTTTGGCAAGGAAAGGGATGTCTAAAGTCTTTGCCTTGCGAGTTTTTAGTGTCGTTTACATCAGGATCTCCTTGATAAAGTAAGGTGCGTGGCGATCGACAATTTCCTGCATTCAATTGTCGCTTGCTGCGTCGCTATGAGATTGTCGCTCTTTGTTCGGGCTTTTTGAGGGCGATGCACCCTAGCAATAATGTTGCAAGAGTTTTAAAAATTGGTATCAGTTTGCATTCTTTTTTTTAGGTTGGTTCAATTCCTTGCATTTAGCTAAAGCCAAATCGTAAGCATTTTGGTAATCGCTCCCGCCTAACATCAAATCGCCGTAATATTCATAAGGTTGCTTCCCATAAACCGGCAGCGGATCGTCTTCTGGATAATCTTCTTTTGACTCATCTAAAATTGCTTTAAGTTTCTTCACGTTCAAGCGCTGGGCGGGGAAGTAATGAATGTCACCTGCACTTTGACCGAGATGGGGAAAAGTTGGGTCAACAATTCGATCGCCTAATTCAATCCAGCTATACTCAATGGGTTTATAGGGCGCTCCCGGTGCAGCTAAAAATCCTTGGACGTAGATTGCGCCCTCGGTTGCTAATGCTGCTTTACAAGCATTATCAAAGCAGTTTTTAGAGTTGCTTTTGAGGCGAGTTGCGATTTCAATAGAAAGTGTCTCATCTAAGAGTTCGGTCATAATTGCTTGGAGTCGCGTGTGTGATTAGATTGTAGCAAGTCACAGCTCCGAACACAAAGAACGATCGTTCTTTGTGTTCCCCTACGAATAGAGCCCATACCCCCTCACCCATAAACAATTTGATTCCCGCGCGCAGATGGTGGCACAACTTTTTGCTACAAAATACTATTTGCCAAGTATACAATAGTCTGGATCGGATTTGGTGCTGAACGCCGATCGATAAAATTTTGCTTGCGCCCTCACCGATCGACCAGCCGTATAGGAGTATGGTATGGTATGATTTGATGTGCCGTCAATCAACTGCAATCTAAACTATATTCTCAGCTAAGCACTTATCCACACTACAGACATACTGAATGAAAAGCGCGATTAAAAAGTCGGATTTTGTGCTATCTCCTTACATGAAGAGCAACAATTCCAAAGCTACTTACCAACTACTCAATACAGTCATACCCTACATATTTTTATGGTTTTTAGCATTTAAAGCTGCGGCTATTTCTGTATGGCTTATGCCGCCGATATTGGTGTTAATGACACTCTTTTCAGGACGTTGTTTTTCATTGATGCACGATGGCGGACACTATTCTCTCTTTAGTTCCAAAAAAGTCAATCGTACCGTAGGCTTTCTGCTGGGTATCATCAATGCGATTCCTCAGTACCCCTGGTCTAGGGGACACGCTTACCATCACAAAAACAATGGTAATTGGGATATGTACCGAGGGCCTTCGGCGTTAATTTCGACCGAAAAATTTGCGGCGCTAAGTCCATTTAATCAAAAAATCTATCAGTTGCTCAGACACCCGCTGATGCTGTTTCCTGGGGGTTTTTTCTACCTGATTATCAAACCCAGACTCGCGCTAATGTTGGGAAGTGCTGGTTTTGTCAGACATACTTTTGAGTGTCTGAATCAAGATTTGGGCATGGGTTTATCTAGAATAATTGCTTCTTATAAATCCAAACATTGGTATACGACGGCTGAGTTTTGGGATTTACTGTTCAACAATATTTGTGTTGTTGGTAGCTGGCTTTATTTGGGTAACTTACTTGGGTTTGGGTTTTTCTGGACTGTTTACTCAATTGTGATGACTTGTTCGGCGGCGATCTTTATCTGTATTTTCTTTGTGCAGCACAACTTTGAGGGTTCCTACGCTCACAAAACAGAGGGCTGGGACTATCTGCTTGGGGCGATCGAAGGCAGCAGTTATCTCAAATTACCAAGAATTCTCAATTGGTTTTCGGCTGATATTGCTTACCACAATATTCATCATCTTTCTGAACGCATCCCTAATTACAATCTTCGGGCGTGTCACAATGCTAATCTGCATCTGCTTGGTAATTCAAAAATTCTGACAATTAGGGAAATCCCTGATTGTTTCAAGTTGATTCTTTGGGATGCTGATTCTGATAGCTTGCAATCGATCGCCTTATTTAGACAACAAGCACAAAGAAAATTCGTTAATGTAGAAGAATCGGCGGTTTAAACCGCGTCTACCCATAGGAAACCCGGATGGTGCGCGGGTTGAAGAACCAGTTCTTGAAATTGTGTTGTTTTATTCAGTATGTGGAGGTGGAGATAGTTGGGTGGAGGCGGTTGAAACCGCAGTATTATCTTATAATTGTTCAATCGCCCCATTTTTTTTGGCAATTTCAGCCTATATTCTGCTCTGGAGAAAAGGTAAAAAATGAATTTATTTGTTGTTGTACTTGGAGTTTTGTTTGTACTGCTGGCGATCGCCCTTCTGGTCTATTTAATCACGGCTCGCCCCTATCAATCATCCGACTCCGTGGCGAATTCCTACGACGAATGGACGGAAGACGGGATTTTGGAGTTTTACTGGGGCGAACACATCCACTTAGGGCATTACGGTGCGCCGCCACAACGGAAAGACTTCCTCGCGGCTAAATCCGATTTTGTGCATGAAATGGTGCGCTGGGGCGGCTTGGATCGATTACCTGCTGGTACTACCGTCTTAGATGTTGGCTGTGGAATTGGCGGTAGCAGTCGCATTCTCGCGCAGGATTATAAGTTTGCTGTCACTGGAATTACCATCAGCCCGCAGCAAGTTAAACGCGCTCAAGAATTAACTTCCCCAGAGCTCGATTTGCAGTTTCGGGTGGATGATGCTATGGCGCTGTCGTTTCCCGATGCGAGTTTTGATGTGGTTTGGTCGATCGAAGCTGGGCCCCATATGCCCGACAAAGCCGTTTTTGCCAAGGAGTTAATGAGAGTCGTAAAGCCCGGTGGCGTGCTGGTTGTGGCCGACTGGAATCAAAGGGACGATCGCACAATCCCGCTCAATTTCTGGGAAAAACCGGTAATGCAGCAACTCCTCGATCAATGGTCGCATCCGGCTTTTTCAAGCATTGAGGGCTTTTCAGAACTTTTAGAAGCAACGGGGTTTGTGGAGGGCGCTGTAACCACCGCAGATTGGACGAAAGAAACCCTTCCTTCCTGGATAGATTCTATCTGGCAAGGTATAGCTAGACCGGCCGGATTAGTGCGTTTTGGTGTATCGGGTTTCATCAAGTCTCTGCGAGAAGTACCGACTCTTTTACTAATGCGGTTAGCCTTTGGTGCGGGGCTTTGTCGCTTTGGAATGTTCCGCGCCATTCGAGCAAATTCGGCGGCAGAATTAATAGCAGCAAGTTCCAGTAAAACCATGACGGGTGTTTAGAAATGAGAATTCAATAAATTGTAATTTTCATAGTTATTGTGGGATGGGCGGGAGAGCCGGTCCCACACCCTTTTGCAGATATTGTAGGGTGCGTCATCCTCTTGAAATCTTGCGGATAACTGCAAGAATCTAGGAGGCTGACGCACCCTACGATAATATAACTAAAGTCCGAACGATTAAACCTTTAATTTATTTCATCTCTCGATGCGAGATTCTCCAATTTATCCCAATCCAACACAATAATTTTTCCGCCTCGACTGTAGGATACAATCGGCTTGATTTTTTTAAACAACCGCACGCATTCCTCATAGGTAATGCCAATACTCCGAGCAATTTGATAGTAAGGAAAACGTTTTTCTAAACATACACGATTCTCCACAATCTTGGTGTTTTGTTCCACACAAAAGTAATGAATGAATCGGGCCAGCCGGACGATCGCCCTTTCCGACACCAAACCGTGTACAGTCTCGTGCAGTTGCTGCAACCGCTGGTTAAAAACCGCCAATATTCGCAAAGCAATCTCAGGATTTTGCCGAATTGCTGCTAGCAAAAATTCCCGTTCTGTGGTAAGAACTTGCACGTCAGTTTCTGCCGTCACCGTTGCCGGCGCAACTCCGTTACCGAGTAAAGCAGGTGCGGCAAACATATCTCCCTGAAATAAGGTGCGGAGAATTGTTTCTTTGCCCGCCGCCGCTGTTTTTGCTACCCGCAGCGAACCGCTCAAAAGCGTGTATAATTTTTCGGGGATGCGATCGCCCTCATACATCACAACTTCTCCCTGTCGGTAAGTCCGAATTGCTGTATGTTCTTGCAATTGCTCTAATTCAGCTTGGTTTAAGCTGGCAAATATCCCAATTTGGGCCAGTTGCTCGACAGTTGCTTTCATACATTTAACTTGAGCCGGAGTCCATTGAGAGTATCATAGCGGTGAATTCAGAATATATCGAGGCTAGCAGAGCCATCTACGAAAATGCAGAACCGGAATATCAGCGATATTATTTTGATCGGATAGCTGGCGGATTTGTACTCATCCACCAACAACACAATCTTAATAATTCGGAAATCTTTGTTGCTGAAGTTTTGGCTAAAATAGGGATGAGAGTTAGAATGTTGAGCGAGCAAGCAGCAGAAGGTACGAGAACGCCAGATGCTGAGATAGACGGTCGGATTTGTGAATTTAAGGAGCTAACAGAATCTACTAGAAATATCAGGTATCGAGTTCAAGAAGGAATCAGCCGGGCAAAACGTCAAGGTGCAACAGTCGTAATTATTCATATCAATCGAAAGACTTACGAGTTTTGGAAGATAAACGACGGCATCAGAAAAGCTTTTTATTGGGACGAAGCTCAACTGATTCAAGCAATTATATTAGTATTCAACAGCGAAGAAGTTCAAAATATTGCTAGGGAGGAATGGGAAAATGGAAGACGTTTTTAATGAGTTTGAAGAAGTTATACAAGTTGGCTTAAAAAATAATATGCCGCGAGATGCCAAATTGATCACAGTTGGGCAAATTATTTATGCAGTTACCCGCGATGAACTGACAAATAAAGAAGGTTGGCAGCTAGAAGCAATGCTGGGCGGCAGACAACAGTGGGAAGAGGCACTTGAATACAGCATTTTTGGCTATCCAGTAGATACAGCAATGCCATCTTTTGATAAACCTTTGGTGATTGCTGGCAAAACTTTTCATTCTCGCTTGATGACGGGGACGGGAAAATATCGCAGCATTGCCGAAATGCAGCAAAGTGTCAATGCTAGCAGGTGCGAAATTGTGACTGTGGCTGTGCGTCGAGTGCAAACAAATGCTCCCGGTCATGAAGGATTGGCGGAGGCTCTTGATTGGACTAAAATTTGGATGCTGCCCAATACTGCTGGCTGTCAAACTGCGGATGAAGCCATTAGAGTAGCTCGTTTGGGCCGGGAAATGGCGAAGCTTTTAGGGCAGGAAGATAATAATTTTGTCAAGTTAGAAGTGATTCCTGATGCTAAGTATTTACTGCCAGATCCGATCGGCACTTTGGAAGCTGCAGAACAATTAGTCAAAGAAGGTTTTGCCGTTTTGCCTTACATCAATGCCGATCCGCTGCTGGCAAAACGCCTAGAAGAAGTCGGTTGTGTGACTGTCATGCCTTTAGGTTCGCCCATCGGTTCCGGGCAAGGGATCAACAATGCTGCCAACATTCAAATCATTATTGACACGGTGAATATTCCTGTGGTGGTGGATGCTGGAATCGGAACTCCCAGCGAAGCGGCCCAAGCAATGGAAATGGGCGCCGATGCACTGTTGATTAATTCGGCGATCGCCAATGCTCAAAATTCTCCGGCAATGGCAAAAGCAATGGGAATGGCCGCAGAAGCCGGCCGTTTAGCGTACTTAGCAGGAAGAATGCCGGTTAAAGATTACGCGATCGCCTCTTCCCCCCAAACAGGCACTGTCAACTCCAAATAAATTCCTGAATTTGAAGGGCGGCGCTTTGATGGCATTTTTTGATACAGTGATGGCAATCAAAAATATAGAGGATTACTGCCCATGCCTTATACTACCGAAGAAGACGGACGCTTGAACAACTTTGCCAAAGAGCCGAAAATGTACGACGCCGTACCTCCCAACAAGATCCAGCAGCGGAACTATATCATCATGGGTATTGCAGCAGCCATGTTGGTGGCCGGTTTGGTGTTTGTGGCTGCTTCAGTCTAAAAGCTGAGCTGACACTCAAGGCTGCTTCAAATCACAATTTTAACAAGACAGATGGGAATTCCCCCACTATAGCGTACCCGCTTAGTGGGGGATGAAAGGCCAGCGAGTTGAAGATTGCCCCGCCAAATAATCTGACTCTTCGTACCTAGACGGCATGAGGCGGGGCATGAGAAAACGATCAAATTCCTTGCCATTGTCCAATCATCGTGTTATGAGATTTATCACTAACCTAAGTTCCTGGTAATGTACCAAGCTTATAAACTCCGAATCTATCCAACGACCGAACAGCAGATATATTTGGCTGGTGCTTTTGGTTGCTGTAGATGGTTCTGGAATTATAGCTTGAATCTGTGCCAAGAAACCTATAAAACTACTGGAAAGGGCTTGACAAGAGGTGCTATTCAAGGTTTACTTCCTCATCTTAAAAAGGAATATCCTTGGCTAAAGTCAGCCTATTCTCAGTGCCTACAAGTGGTGGCTCTAAACCTGTCAACTGCCTACAAAAACTTCTTTGACAAACGGGCGGGCTATCCTAGTTTCAAATCAAAGCATGGTAGGCAATCGATTAGTTATCCTCAGAATGTCAAGCTCGGTGATAATATAATCAAACTTCCCATAATTGGTGAACTCCATTGTCGAATTTATAGGAAAATCGAAGGTACTATCAAAACAGTTACCATCTCCAAAAATACCGATGGCAAATACTATGCTTCTGTCTTAGTTGATGATGGGCAAGAAACACCTGAAGCGAGTGCGGATGGTAAAGCTATTGGCTTGGATGTTGGGCTGAGAGATTTTTGTGTGACCAGCGATGGTAGTAAATATGCCAATCCCAGACATCTTAAGAAGCATAGCCGCAATCTGAAGCGGAAACAGCAGAAACTCAGCCGCAAACAAAAAGGTAGTAATCGGAGAAATAAAGCTAGAAAATTAGTGGCTAAAGTTCACTCTAAAGTTAAAAGAGTGCGCGAAGATTTCCTGCACAAGCTATCCCGCAAGATAGTCAACAAAAACCAAGTTATTGCAGTAGAAAATCTCAAGGTAAAGGGCCTGATACGAAATCACTGCCTAGCAAAAGCAATTAGCGATGCTGGATGGGGGATGTTTGGGACAATGCTCAAGTATAAAGCTGAGAAAGTCGGGAAACTCTATATCGAGATCGACAGATTCTTTCCTAGTTCTAAAACTTGCAATAATTGTCTCCATAAAGTATCGTCCATGCCTTTAGATGTTCGCCATTGGAATTGCCCTAAATGTGGTAGCTGCAACGATAGAGACATCAATGCAGCAAAAAACATCAGGGATGAAGCCTTGCGGATTTGGGCATTGGGAACCAGTGCTTCTGCCAATAGAGGGGATGTAAGTCGTGGTGGCAAGCCTTCGGTTTTGTCGGGCGCAATCCCCCGTGAAGTTGGAAGCCCCCAGCCTATCGGTACTCCGATTGCTGGTGGGTAGTTCACATAATAATTCCACAAACCATGTTTCCCTTCCAAGGTCAACATGGTTTTTGTGTTTCAATAAAAAGCAGGTAGTTGCAACAGTCCTGAAGCGTGCCGAGCGAGCAGGAAGACTAAACAAGGCAAGCAGAAATAGGGTTTTTTCCGATCGGCGTTCAGGTTCAGGGGCGATCGTTGCAATTAATCAGACGGAATCGTCACAAATTAAAAATTGCTAATTGAAAATCTACAATCATGCAGGTCATCATCGGTGCGATCGACTGCCGAACTCGCCAGCGTTGCGAGTTAGGAGCGATTTCAACTCTCAACTCTACAATCTACAATCTACAATCTACAATCCAAAATCTAAAATCTAAAATCTAAAATCTAAAATCGCCAGACCGTGATGTCTATTCCTTCCCAAAAAGTTTCTAGCTCGAACAAGCAGATCTACCAACGCTTGAAACAGGCGATCGACCTCAACTTACGCCGTCAAATTTTTATTGCCGCCTGCGACGACTTGTGTTTGCGGGACTGTCTGGCATCCCGCTTGCAGGCAGAATTAGCCGCCGAGGGCGCTGACTCGATTTCTCGTCCCTACCCGATCGACTATCCCCGATTTGTCAGTTTGGAACTCGACGTGAGCGATCCCAATCCTTGGGACTCGATCGCCGCGTGGCTGACCCAACACCCACCGCCACGAAACGGGGGCAGCTACAGCCGTTTGCCGGGATTTCAAATTCTCGGGGCCGAACACCTGACCAGGCACTCACCGGCCGTACAGTGGTCGTTCCTGAGTCATTTGAGAGACATCGAAGCAAACCTGCAAATGTGCGAGTCTACTCTGTTGCTGTGGGTGTCGCGCCCTTGGCTGAGTTCGATCGAGCAATCGGCCCCGGAATTTTGGCAGTGGCGCACCGGAGTATTTGAGTTTGAAGGCGAGCCAACTCCAGCAAAGGGCGACTTCGGGCACTCGGAAGACTTTGGACACTCGTCCGACTTCGGAAACTTGCGGGACAACGGAGACAGCGGAGACTATGGCGACAAACTTTTAAAATATTTAAAGTCTTCTGAAGAATCATCAATTCCCGATTCCCCATCCCCCATTCCCGATTCCCCATCCCCCATTCCCGATTCCCCATCCCCCATTCCCGATTCCCCATCCCCCATTCCCGATTCCCCAATTCCCGATTCTGAACCCGCCACAACAGATTCTAAATCCGTCGAACTGGCAGATTTGGTGCTAGCAGCGGCTTCCCAGGAGTTGGAAGCAGAAGATAATTCCGCATCGGAAGACAATTTTCTGCCGCTGCAAACCCTGCAATACATTGCATTGCTGCAAGAACATGAGTGCTGTTCGGAATCTTTGGCTTTGGCTTATCACAGTTTGGGAAATTACTACCGCGATCGCATTTTGAGCGGAGATGCTTCCGTGCAAAACCTGACAATTGCCATTCGCGCGATCGAGCAAGTGATTGCATACCTCGAACTCGACGACAACTCCCAGGAAAATCGACCGCTAACCGAGGAATGCGCGCGGCTAATTTCCCAATTGACACAAAATTTAACTCAGTACGCCGAGGAGTCCCACAGCCTACCGCCAATTTCCGATCTGATCAACGATCTCGGTACTTTCTACTGGATGCTGTCGCGCGATCGCACGCAGCATAACGCAGCCGATCCGGTATCCTGTCTCGAACGCAGCATCGCCCTCTACCTTGAAGGTTTGAACCGCACAGATGCCGACAGCGCACCAGAAACCCGCGTGAGATTAAACAAAAATTTGGGCATCGCTTCGGCAGATTTAGCGCGCTATCAAGACAAGACAGAGAACTTGCAGCAAGCAGTGGCTGCTTACCAACAAGCACTGCTGGATCTAGACCCGGCGGCGGAGCCCCAGCAGTACGCTGCTGCTCAGAATAATTTGGCGACAGCATACTGGAATTTAGCTCAAGATGGTCAGCCGATCGTCTATCTCAAAAGCGCGATCGCCGCTTACACCCAAGCCCTCTGCTGTTACAGTCCCGATCGAGAACCGCTCAACTATGCCGGAGTCCAAAACAACCTCGGTACCGCTTGCTGGAACCTCGCCCAGCACGAACCCTCAGAACTCTTGTTAGTTAGAGCGATTGATGCCTACCGCGAAGCCTTGAAATACCGCACCCGAGAATTGGTACCCGCCGCCGCCGCCGCCACCTACAACAATCTCGGTACCGCTTATTGGCATTTGGCGAACCAGTTCCAGCAGAAACAAACCCGCACGGAATCATTGCAGCAGGCGATTACCGCCTACGAAGCCGCGCTGGATATCGCTGGAAAGCTCGATCGATCCCAACTCACCTTTGACACTCTTGCCGCCCGCAACAATCTCGGACTAGCCCACTATCAAATAGCCACAGACCGAGATTTTGCCGCCAACAAAGCCGCCCAAACCAGCCATCTAGAAGCAGCACTGCACCACCAGTTGCAAGTATGTGCCGAATGGGGACAACATCTCAACGACAAAGGGTTAACATATGGAGATAAACTTAACCTGCAAGCCCCGCCAAACTCCCAAGTTGCCGATTCCCGGCAAACAGCATTGAGCTATATTGTTAAAACGATTAGAGCTTTCTATAGTGAATGCGGGCTGCAAGGCCAAAATTTAGCCTTATCCAAAGTTCCCGGAGATTTATTGCCCGAAATCTTGCGTAGGTTATAAATATGGCTATAAATATGGCTATAACTATTAAAAGCTCAATTTTTTCAAGATTTGTATCCAGTTTTCTATTATTATGGCTGAATATTCTTGCCTAATTCTTCAAACAAAGTTGTGGTCATGGCCCCTGTAAAAATCCTTGTGGTTGATGACGACCCGGCAATCCGAAATTTAATTCACCGTTTTTTGAGCCAGCAAGGTTATCAAGTTGAGTCGGCAGCAGACGGTCAGACTGGTCTGGAATTATTCGATCAACTCAATCCTGACTTAGTAGTTCTAGATGTAAATTTACCCGATACTACTGGCTACAAACTCTGTCAAGAGATGCAAAAACGGACGGGCGTGTTTGTGTTGATGCTGACCAGCCGAACCGATGAAGCTGACAAAATGAAAGGGTTTGCCGAAGGTGCTGACGATTACATTACTAAACCTTTTAGTCTTGTAGAAATTGGAGCTCGCGTTGCAGCAATTTTGAAGCGCAAACGCCTTGTTACTCCCACTCAACAACAAAGTCTTACCTTTGGACAGCTACTAATAGATCCTGTCCGGCGCGAGGTAATTCTCGACAGTCACATAGTTGCTTTGACGGCTTTAGAATTCGACCTGCTGTACTGTTTGGCAAGCAAACCGGGTCGCGTGTGGCGGCGATCGGAATTGCTGCAAGAAGTCTGGGACTACGAGTATGTGGGAGCCGATCGCGTGGTGGATGTCCATATCGGTCAAATTCGCCGCAAAATTGAACCAGATACGAATCAAATCTCAATGATTCAAACCGTCCGGGGAGTGGGTTACAAGTTTGAGCCAAAAACCTAGTAGCATTTGGCATTCGGCTGGGCCAAGAGGTTTCAAAAATATTTTTGATCCTCATGTACTCGATATCTGTAAACCAGCCCTCCCTAAATCCTATGTAAGGTGCGCACTGCGCACCCTACATAACTACATAACGACTCAGTAAGGTGCGCACTGCGCACCCTACATAACTACTCAAAACTCAAAACTATCGTTCAAATACTCGCCCACTTCTTGCGCTCGCTCAAAGCCCCTGCGCACGCAATCTCCCAAAGCCACCCCGCCTAAGTAGTTGCTGCACAAATACAGCCCGGGCAAAGATTTTAAACCCCGATCGATCTGTTGCAGGCGATCGAAATAACCCAAATTGTACTGAGGAATCGCCCGCTTCCAAAGTTTCACAGTCAAAACTTTCGGCTGCGCCGCCTCCGGCTTCAGCAAAATCCTAGACAAATCTCGGTGCACCTCCCCAACAATTTGTTCGGCGTCAAGATTGCCAATTCCCGAATCAGTTGCTCCGCCAATATAACTGGTGAGAGTTTGCCAGCCCGCAGGCGCGCGATCGGGAAATAAACTCGATGTCCAAATCGTCCCCAGAGTGCGAATTCCCTGCCCTCTCGGAATTAAATTTCCAAATCCCACTAATTTGCCCTTGACATCCGACATCGGATATGCTAATACAACCGATGCAACCGTAGGATAAGTAAAAGCTTGTAAAGCGCTGCTAACGGACGGTTGCAGAGGCTGCAACAACTCCGCTGTCACGTAAGCCGGGGTCGTCAAAACCACCGTGCGCGCCTCAATTTCCTGCTGTCCGTCGGGTGTTGAAAATACAGCAATGTAAGTTTCCCGTTCAGTGCGATCGAGCCTAGTCAAATGCCAGTTGAGTTTCACTCGATCGCCCAAAGAAGCAGCGATCGCCTCTGGCAGAGCCTTCAACCCCCCTTTAAACGAACCCAACTCCCCCCGCTTAGTCTTCGGAATATTCGGGTCTGCAAGAGCATTTAGCCCCCCTTTACCAAGGGGGGGTTGGGGTTTTTTTTTCCTAGCAGAAAGCAGCGCCCCCGCCACCAGAGAGCCCCCCGCATCAGCCATCTTTGTTACCCGGCCAAAAGCCGCCGCCGCGCTAAGTTGTTGGGGATCCCCCGCATACACCCCAGACACAAAAGGTTCCACCAAGCGCTGCATCACTTCCTTCCCCAGATGACGGCGGAAAAATTGAGAAACAGTTTCCTCATCACCCTGCTGCGAAAGTTGAGAACCCATTGCAGGCGCCACAAACCCCAAAGCCCCGAACAGCGCCCGCAGTTTCCCCGGAAAACTCAGCAACCCAGACTGAATCATCGCCCCAGGAGTCATCGGCACCGGTTGCAGCTTCTTATCCCAATAAACATAACGCGGCAACTTGCGATCGGCAAAAATCAACTCCTGCTTCAAACCCACATCCACAGCCAACTTCAGCAACTCCGGCGTCGGCGAAAAACTATTCGGGCCCTCCTCCCAGAGAAACCCCTCCCCTGTCGCAGTCGTAATATTCCCGCCCACACGTCCCTGACTCTCAGCGACCAAAATCGCCCGTGGCGATGCGATCCTGGCTTCCTTTTGAAGTGCGTGTGCCAAACTCAAACCGCTAATCCCCGCACCCACAATCAAGGTATCTAAAACTTCCATCTTACATATATAAAAATATCGCAATCTTTATGTTACATGGGTTTGCGCGACTTGGGCTCTTTGCTGGGCATAACGCAAAACCGATTCCCAATTACCGAATCGGGAATCGGGAATCGGGAATCGGGAATCGGGAATTGGGAATTGGGAATTGGGAATTGGGAATCGGGAATTGGGAATCGGGAATTGGGAATCGGGAATCGGTAATTGGGAATCGGGAATTGGGAATCGGGAATCGGGAATTGGTAATCGGTAATTGGGAATTGGGAATCGGGAATTGGTAATCTCCCCATCTCCCCATCTCCCCCTCTCCCCCTCTCCCCCTCTCCCCCTCTCCTTCAAGAGGACGGAGTTACATTGCTGTGCAAGTCTTGAGGCGATTGAAACAGAGTTTCGAGATAAACTCTGGCAGCTTGGCGGTAGCTGCGGGAAGCTTCCGGCGTACCGCTATCGGCATTCTGCAACAAAAACAGCGACAGGGATGCCGAAAATACTCGATCGAGATCCCATTCGGGATGAGTTTCCAGGTAAATTTTTAGAGAATCGTGCAGCGTTTCGGGAATTTCGGCAAAAATACTGACTGTTGGGTTCATCATTTTTTTAGTCTCGCTAATAAATTGAACATAGAACCCCCTTTTCGGCCGGATAGCAGGTACAGGCACAGCCGAAATCAGAGCGCTTTTTTTAGGTCGGTCGCATCATTGTGCGTATCAATAGGTGGGTTTGTCAATGTTGCAAAATATTACAAAGTCCTTTATGTAAAAAAAATATTTACGCAATCATAAGCCTTTTGAGGCTTTTTTGTTACATAAATTTACACGTGTGAGGTTTTATGACAGATTTGGCAAGAGGTTAACGAAATCCCCAATTCCGCAGCAAGATCCGACCGTGCCGTTAATTTCTGTGGAAAACTTTTTAAAATCTGTGGAAAACCTCAGACTTGCCTGTGGAAACGCTGTGGAATGTTTAAGGAAAAGTCAGGGAAAAAATAAGAATTGCAAAGGACATTGGGAATGGGGCATGGGGCATGGGGCATGGGGCATTGGGCATTGGGCATTGGACACATTGCTAGCAAATCACCAATAACTAATGACTAATGACTGCTGACTAATGACCAATGACTGCTGACTAATGACTTCCTAAGTGCCAGTCTGTGGCTTTTTGGCGGATGGTTGCCAATTCTTGGGGGGGCATTTTGTCGAGATTGGCTAAGATAAAGCTCATGCGACCGATCGACTGAAGCTTATCTCGGTGGCGCGCCAGGAAGTCCCAGTAGAAAAAATTGAACGGACACGCATTGTCGCCCGATCGCACTTGGCGATCGAACTTGCACCCCCCACAATAATCGCTCATCTTATTGATGTAATTCGCAGACGCAGCATAGGGTTTCGACGCCAACACACCCCCGTCGGCAAACAAACCCATACCCAGCACATTAGTCTGCATTACCCAGTCGTAAGCATCAATAAACGCACTGTGGAACCAGTTTTCTAGCTCAGTCGGCGAGATTCCCGCAATTAGACCAAAATTGCTCAAAATCATCAACCGCTGGATGTGGTGTGCGTAACCACTGTCTTCGACTTGAGTTAAAACTTGGTGCAAACAGTTCAAATCAGTTTTGCTAGCGTCCCAAAAAAACTCCGGCAGCGGCTGAGTGTGGTTAAACCAATTCTTCTGAAAATAATCAGCATCCACATAAAAATACACGCCACGAATGTATTCTCGCCAGCCGAGAACTTGGCGAATAAAACCTTCAACACCATTTAAATCTAAGTCATTATCGAGGTAGGCTGTTTCGGCAGCTTGAATAACTTCTAAAGGATGCAGCAAACCCAGATTCAGATACGGAGAAATCAGGGAATGCCACATTGTTTCCTCACCCGTTACCATCGCATCTTGATAAGGGCCAAAAGTTGGCAGACGCTGTTCGATGAAATTATCTAATACTTGCAATGCTTGCTCTCGCGTCACCCCCCATCGAAAAGGTTCAACATCTCCGTAAGTTGGGAAAGATAAAGATTTAACTTGTTCGATAACTTCTTGGGTTATGGCATCCGGCTCAAACCAGAGAGCTTTCGGTGTATTCAGTTTGCCTTTTGGTGGCTGGCGATTTTCTTTATCAAAATTCCACTTGCCTCCGACAGGTTGATTGCCATCCATTAAAACTTGAAAACGCTTGCGGCTGGCTCGATAAAAGTCCTCCATTAACAAACGCTTGCGGCTTGATGCCCAATCTTTGAATTCTGTTTCTGTCCAGAGGAATTGATTGTTGGGAATTAGGGTTATTTTGCAGGGAAGTTGCAAGTTTTTAACGAGCTGCAAAAAAGGGCGATCGTTCGGCACCATCACCCGCAATTCGGTTATTTTCTGAGCTTCAATCCAAGCTTTTAGAGGTGTTTCAAAGTCGGCTGATGTTGTGTAAGTGACTTGGCGGCCTGCGCCGCGCAATTCTTCAGCAAAGTGTCGCATTGCCGACCAAATTAATACTAATTTTTGTCGGTGGTAGGGACGCTGTTGAACGTGCTCCCAAGATTCAATTAAAATTACGGGTAGGGCAGATTTACTATCTGTGCGGTTGAGAGCCGCTTGGTTCTGCCAAAGTTGATCGCCTAATATCCAAACGCCAACAGTCATTTTATTTTTTACTCGGAAACTTATTTTTTACTTTTGCTGAGGGCTGATTGTCAAGTCAGAAAATAAATTTTGCTGACAACTCACAATAAAAAATCATAAATTTTTAGATTTTTCTGTGAATTTACTAGAGCATAGCATTGATTTCCAAAGATAGGGACACCGACCAGCAAATTTAAAATCAATGTCGGTGTATCCTTCTGCTGTCAATAATTGAGTCAGGGTATTTAATGAAAAAATTTTGATGTGACCGTTGTCCCAAAGCACGGCAAAATGTTTGTCTAATTTGCCTAAAACAGCTAATATCAAGTTTTTTAAATAGCCGTGATAGGGTGTATAAATAATTAGCACACCGCCAGGTTTTAGACATAATTTAGCATTTTTAGCCAGTTCTTTCGGATAAAGTAAGTGTTCGATTACTTCTAGGGCTAAGACAACATCAAATGAGTTGAGCATATCGGTATCGGGGAGTTCATAAATATCTGCTTGGATAAACTGACACTCGGGGAAACTCTGACGGGAGATGGCAATTCCCGGTGCAGAAGTGTCAACGCCGACAACTTCGCAGCCGTGCTCTGCTATCACGTGACTGAGACTGCCATTGCCGCAGCCGAGATCCAAAACTCGGAGTTTTGTCGGGCTGGCATCCTGAAGTGTCGCCAGCATTTCTAGAAGGGGAGATACCAAATAAGGAATAAAAATTAAATAACTTAAGCAAATTTGTGGGATGGGCGGGAGAGCCAGTCCAATCATAGACGGGCTCTCCCGCCCATCTCACAACAATCATCAAAGTGTAAGTTATTAAATTTTCATTCCTAAGCGTGATGATATCTGGGACGGTTGTTTGTGTAATAATACGTATAATTGATGGAGTTTTTTTTCATCGATCTATAAGACTATTGCCGAGGCCGCAAATTGACGTGGCGTGGATGTACTGTTTGGGCTAATGTTCGTCAGATTAGGGTTGTGAGAGTCGATCGGCGACTCGATCGTCTCATTGTTTGATAGGTGAATTATTGTTACCGCATCAATCCTATGTCAAAAACCAATGTCAAAAAAAATCTTTCCCTGGGTGCAAAATCTCGAATCGCCCATTTGATGGGGTATCCCTCGAAGGCATTCGCGATCCAAAGTGCGATCGATCCAGAACTCTTGCGGGCGATCGCGCTAGCCCGAGACACAACTTTTTGCCTCTTACCTTCGCCCGCAACCGTGCATCCATCCGATTCTACCTTCAACCCACTGCCGTCTGTCAGCCTAAAAGATTTTACCCCCGGGCGATCGGCTGCAAATCGAGCCGAGAATAGAAAATGGAAGTGTGATTCAAATCACAGCCATTTGCCCAACAAATTGCTCAGCATCTTTAAGTAAAGACTGGTCGCCAGACGTGCAAAATTTCTGCCTAAATCCCTCAAATCTCAGTATCTCGCTCCCATTATTGCAGCCATTCATCGAGTTTTTGTCTCAGGCGGTTGTGCCAATCCCCTCTCGCCTTTATTGTCGATCTCACACCTACTTTTACCTTGGCTTGTAGTGGAATTTTATCAAATGGTTCTTCATTGTGTGAGAGAAAACCTAATCTATTGTGCTTTTTGAAGGTCATTGACATTTTCTATTAGCTGTTGATATATTTGCAGATATACCTGCAAATTGCGTAAAACAATGTACAGTCTGAAACGAGAGCTAAAACTGAATAATAAACAACGCTCTCTGCTGGATGGCTGTGCAAGTTGGGCGAGGGTTGTGTATAACTTGCGATTATCCATACTCACCCAGTCATGGCAATTTGAGGTAATCAAAGCCAGTGAATCTCAACAATTAGCATATATTCGGAAAGTCTTTACCAATCAGGTAAAAATCAAGCCTGAGTATGCTTGGATAAAAGGCTATCCATCAGCTATCAATTCATCAGTCATGAATAATTTAGGTAAAGCTATCCAAGGGTGGCGACTAGGTAAATCAGGCTTGACTCGATTCAAATTTAAAAAGAAAGGTGATAGTTTCACCAGCAAAAACAAATCAGGAGTATATCCTGCAAAGGGTGAAGCAATGATGCCATTTACTAATCGCCAAGTCCGACTCAAGAGGAAGCAAAGCACAATCCCTGGTTTGGAAAAATTCAGACTCAAGCAACCAATAGCATTTGTGAGTTATAGCAAAACATTCACTATCTCTAGGGCAGCAGACAAAGGGTTTGTCTCCTGGACTCTGCCTGTTGACAAAATTTTACAAAGAGTGCATCAAGTTCAGACTGTTGGTGTTGACTTGGGTGTCAAATGCTTTGCCACGTTGTCAGATGGCTCATTCACGATCGCACCACAAATCCTGAAAATATCAAAAATCAAGCCGATCAAGAATCGGTGGTACAACCGCAACCAGAAATCAGGGAACCGCACTCAAACAATTAGAGCATCTAACAATGGCTGGAAATACTACCAAAAATTACCAATAAAACCCGCAGATATTGCTAACCTCAGACGAATTTTGGGGCAAAAAAAAATAACAACTGATATTATCAGCCGAAAATACTACCAGATTCGGATTGAAGACCTCAATATCTCTGGCACGATCGCTAATCAAAAATTAGCGATCGACCGGGAGAGCTTAGGTATTGATGAATGGAGCAGAATCTTGACCTACAAAGTGGCATTTTGGGGAACCGAGGTAGAATTGGTTGACAGGTGGTCTCCTTCGTCTAAAACCTGTTCTTGCTGTGGCAATATTCAGCAAATGCCTCTGATGGAACCTGTATATAGCTGCGATCGATGTGGTGTTTCCCTCAATAGCGATCTAAATGCAGCAATAATTTGGGAAAATGCCCGCCAGAGCATTCTATCTGAGGCAAGCGCCCAATTAACGCCTGCGGACAACACTTCTGGCCGTCATCCTTGCTGCAAGCAGGAAGCAAACGTCAATTTAAGCGAAAAGCTGGATTTAGGTAAGTTTTGTGTTGCACGCTTAGAATCGAGATTACTACAGTGGCTTCTATAATTGTGTTTAAATGTTGTTCTGAAGCTGTGTTGTCCGGTCAGCAGAGCACCCTAGACCTATTCGCGCTGTCCGTCTTGTTGATTGCACTGTGGTCGCTGTTGGTGTTGCACCTTAATTTTGATATGTCCTATGGTTAAGTTAGGTCAATCCTCCTTTCGCCGTATTTTACTGTCGCGGATTTTGTTGCTCAGCGTACCTGTTTTACTGGTGGGGGAGTATGTTACCTATCGCAAGGCACGCTCGACGCTTCTGGAAACTGCTCGTCTAAACTTGACAGAAAGTGCAGTCAGAAAAGCAGAAACTATTGAACAGTGGTCGAAATCGCTGAAGTCCAATCTGATCGGCGCTTCGGAAAACTCAATGTTGCAGTCTGTAGAGCCGAAGGATTATCAAAAGTTTATCGCGCAATTAGGTCAGCGGTTGCCAGCCCAGGTTGATTGCTTGCAATTGACTAATGTACAGACAAATCAAGTGATAGCGAGCACTTGCGGGCAGCAGCCGATTCAGTCGCTACCTCCCAAGTTTTGGCCGCCAGTGCAGCAGCAGCAAACTCTGCTGGATGAAAAGAGCGTGTATATCAGTCTCTCATGGCCTCTCCAGCGACAGGGAAAAGCCAGCAGCAAGAAGGTGGCTTCGGGTGCTGAGGATTTTCCTGATGCGAGTAAAGAAGCTCGCGACAGCCAAGTGAGCTTGGTGTTGAGCGCTCCAGTTTACACTCGTCGGGGCAATACCCGGCAGTTGAGTTATGCTTTGAGTTTGCAGTCGGCCCTGCCGGTGCAAACCAGTGCTCCCAAGGGTTCTCTAGCTGGCTATACGGTGGCTATAGACCAAGATGGGACGATTTTGGCGCATCCGAATATCAACCGCGTGGGCCGCAATATCGATGCTGAGGCAGATGCCGATCGACTAAAAAGTATTCTCAGAAGGGCGATGGCTGGCGGACAAGCTTTTCTCCACCTATTTTCCTTTGAAAGAAATGGCGTAGAGTTGCTAGCAGGATACGCTGCTATCCCCAGTCCTTCAACTAGAAAGGAGAACAGCAAGTGGATTATTTTAGCTGTGTCTCGTTTAGATTATGCTCTGTCGGGTTTGGAAGAAATTCAGCAAGTTTTATTTAATTTAATTGTGGGTTTGGTTGCTGCTAGTATCATCGCGACTTTATATCTGTCTCGCGACTTGGCGCGTCCTTTGGAAAAACTGAGAGACTACGCGCAGACAGTGGATACAGCAGAAGCGCCCCTAGCAGTGCCGGAAAATTTCCAAATTAGAGAATTTAATCAACTATCAGAAGCACTCAACAGCATGGTGCAGCGCCTCAGATCCTGGGCTGGAGAATTGGAAATCGCAACCAAGGAAGCACAAGTTGCCAATCAGTTAAAAAATGAATTTTTGGGCAATATTTCTCACGAATTGAGAACGCCGCTCAACGGAATTATTGGTTTTATTCAAATTGTGCGTGACGGCTACTGCGATGACCGAGATGAAGAGATGGAGTTTTTGCAGCGCGCCCACGACTCGTCAATGCAATTGCTCAATATTATTAATGATATTTTGGACATTGCTAAGATAGAATCCGGGACGTTCTCCCTGATGTTAGAAGTAGTTGATATTACTCAGGTACTTGAAGACGCGATTGATTTGCAAGCGGCTCAAATTGAGGAAAAAGGTTTGAAATTAAACTTGCCACCTCCTCACGATCCGATTATTGTTCATGCAGATCCGGAGAAGCTAAAACAGGTATTTTTAAACGTGTTGAGCAATGCCGTTAAGTTTACAGAGTCGGGCAGCATTAGTATATCTGTGCGGTTAGAAGCGAGGACTAATTCTGGTAGTTTTAACGGAAGCGGGCCGGAAAATGCGTTAGCGCAGCCCTCGGAGAGGATCGGCAACAACACTCAAAGCGATTGGGTGGTGGTGACAATTAAAGATACGGGAATTGGTATAGATCCCGAGCAGCAGCAGAAATTGTTTCAACCTTTTGTGATGGCGGATGGTTCTACAACTCGCAAGTTTGGGGGTAACGGTTTGGGCTTGGCTATCTCCCGAAGGATTATGGAATCTATGATCGGAAGCATTACCCTGCACAGCGCGGGCGTGGATCAAGGTACTGCGGTGATGATTTCTTTGCCGGTCAATCAGCAGTCAAGTTTTTATTTTCACAGCCCGGACTTGGCAAAGGAAAAGGAAACTTTCAAAAGTTATGAGTGATACTAAATCCGGGTATCCTAGCCCCTTTATGAAGGAGGCGGTTGAAACCGCGTCTATACAACCAAAGTCGGCCTGCGCCGACGGTCGAAATAAAGGGGGTTTCAAACCCGGATTTGGTATGATATCCTCTCTGAGGAATTACCCTTAAATAAAAAATGTTTGTAGTCAGGAATTTAGTCCTCAGATTTTTATGAGGACTAAATTCCTCACTACAAACCAATTTTATGGGAATCGTTTTAACGGACATAATATAATTTTATTAATCTAAAATCTAAAATCTAAAATCTAAAATGGTATCAGGGGCTGTCCGCCAAGTTCGAGGGATTTGCTCAAAGCGCTGAGAATGCGGATTAATTCGACGGAAGCCGCACCGGAAGAGCTAGGACAAGGGGTATTTGTTTGCACGCAGTTGAGGAAACGATCGCACACTCGCCGCAGCGGTTCTGCTGGTTCTAAATTTAACACTTCCCGGTACCTGAGACTTGTGGGTGGCGGCCCGATCCTCTTCGTTGGCGCAGCCCCCGTAGGGGCGGGCTTCGCTAACGCACTTTCGCCAAAATTATCCTCATCGCCCCCCCGATTTGAACTACTACGCTGCAAAATCAGAGGAGTTTCCGGCGACATTTCATCAAAAATCAAAGTTCCCAAACTCCCAACAACTGTTAAACGCCGCTGTTTGTCGGGATTTAGCCAGCACAGGTGAATGAATGCTTGAAATCCGTCGGGATAAGTCAGCGTTACCCAAACTAAATCTGCTAATCCTTCTGCTTGATTTATTGCTTCTTCCCCCTGACTTCTGACTTCTGACTTCTGACTTCTGACTTCTGACTTCGGAAATACAGTACCAGTCGCCCTGACTTGAATTGGGGTTTGTTCCAGCCAAGTATTGAAAATAGCGATATCGTGAACGGCCAAGTCCCAAAGGGCATCAACATCGTGCCGCACGGGTTCAGAATGGGTGCGCTGGGCGTAACCGTAGCGCAAGTTTCCGAGTTGATGCTGCTGAATAATCGTTTGGCCGCGATCGACTGCGGGATGAAACAGATAAGTGTGATCGACGAAGAGTTGGCGCTGCTGTTTTTGGGCTAATTCGCAGAGTTCTATGGCTTCACTGAGGTTGAGGGCGAGGGGTTTTTCTACTAAGACGTGGTAGCCTTGTTGCAGCGCTGCGGTTGCGAGGGTGTAGTGTGTGGATGCTGGAGTGGCGATCGCCACAGCATCTAGTCCCGGAAATCCTTCTATTTGTGACCAATCGGTAGCTATAATCACCGAGGGATGGAGATTAAACTGTTTTTGGACAGCCACCAATGAATCAAAATTCGGGTCTACCACCGCTAAAACTTCGCTGTTGGGATGTTCGAGAAAGTTGCGAATTAGGTTAACTCCCCAGCGTCCGGCACCCAATACAGCTATTCTGATTTTCATTGATTATAATTTCAAAAATCGCACAGCTATTATAGCATATTTGGTGATTTGTTTAGTTTTCTTAATAAAAAGATAGTTATAACAAAGGCGATAAACTAGGTTTGTAGTGAGGACTTTAGTCCTTCTTTTTCTGCGGACTAAAGTCCTCACTACAAACCTTATTTCTGAGATTCTTTTTGCT